>NZ_JAGAVR010000036.1:0-3254 GCF_017941855.1 Turicibacter sp.
TTGGTTTTTAAATTCATCTGTATACGTACGGCGTGGTCTACGAGTTTTAGTTTGGGTCATGTTAAAGCTCCTTTAGATTGATATTATTTATAATTCTACATGACCTTAAAAAAACTGTCTAATTAATTGTAACCTATCCATAGTTTACTAAATTAGGGCTAACCAAAGGATTCGTTCCACTGTATAACCCTGCTTCTATATTAGTTATACTACTGTTTATTTCTATCCCAGTAAACATTTGAGTCTTTGCCTCTGTCCCGAATGTGAATTCAGTTATCAGTTCGCCAGAATTTAAAACGTTGGGTCTTATTATTCCATTACTAACACCCACGGTATAGGCTAATAATTTTTCAAATTCACACTTATACTGTTCTGCCTCATAAGCAAGTCCGGAGTCTTGTGGCGTGAATCCAGCTTCCAAAAAAAGTGAGTGTTCCTTCATGATTCTTAAAAAATATAAGTGTAGTTCGAGTGATAACGTAACATATCTCTGATCATTCATCATATTCCCCCTAAAAAAGTAATGTCTCTACAATTCTATGTATTTAAATATTCAGGAATGCTACTAGTGAGATAAGATTTTCTAATATTCCAATAATGAATTAGGAAGCTTAAGCTATGTCATGATCAACTTAACAGACTTGTTCAAAATTAGATCAATGGATTATGAGTTTTTTCATTATGTAAAAGTAGGGTTACTTATTTTTAAAAAAACTCATTCAACCAGCCTTGTGTAAACAAATTATACATTAGATAACTTAATGGGGATGGCCGTTTCTACTAATCGGATTGCGCAAGCTCCCTCCCCGGCTTGACAGGATGTGGACGCTATGAGGGCACCATCTGTACCATTTATAAAGAAACAACATATCTGTAACAGAAATCAATTCTGAATTAAGATACGTTTTTAGTCTACATGCCTTTCGTCCTCAAAATAATTTATAAATCTCTCGTGTCGTCACGCTCTCAATTTGATGGTAAGGAAACAAAATTTGATTCGCTTCTTTCTTAAATTTTTCCCAATCTGCACAATCTTTTAAAATAAATAATGGCATACTAGCCTTTTGATTTTGGAACAAAACGTGGTATTCAATTTCGGAGTTCGCCCACCAAGACTCCTGATCATACATTTGCTTGAATCTCATTACTTTTATTTGGTAAAAAATACCAATCAATTCAAATTCATATGTTTCGCTGTCCATTATATTCTCCTCGGCATAAACTTTTTCTAAGTCTAATTTTTCAAGATTTCTTAATGGATCACATAAACACGGTTATCTAATGTAAAATCTGAACCTAATCTTAAATAATTGAGGGTTGCGAACTCTTCTGAAATTAAGACTGGTACTTTTTCAAAAGTCGTTTTCTTTAGTTCATCCTCAATAAAACTTCGCCCTTCTTTGAATATCATGATGTCTTCCTTTAAGATAGCAACTTGCGTATGAGTGACACCATTTGTAATAAATTGAGTGATAGGAACGGTAGAACAAGCCATGTCTCCTTCTTTCGCGAGTTCATTTAGAAGTTTCAACTTCTCACTATACAGCTCAAGTCCTAAATGATACTCTACTGATTGAACCGAATCTAAATTGGCAATTTCCTTGATTTGTTCAAGCGATACTCTGTTATAATTAGGATCACTCACTTTCATCTCTTGATTAAAGGTAATTGTTGCCATTTTTGATTGCTGTTCCTCAACTTTTTGAGCCGATGGACTTATCTTCAAATTAGGAAAACAGAACATACTCGATACGGAGATTAGTAAAAAAAATAAGATGATTTTTTTACGATACATTTTATGACTTCCTAAACTATTATCCATCATTATTTAGTATCCTATTTATTAAATAATAACAAAACAAAAAACCATTATCTTCATATCGATAATGGTTTTTTGTTTTGATGAGGACAATGTTTAGTAATATCCCCTTTCACATAATAAAGCATAACAATCATTAACTTCTTCATCCGTGAATAACTCAGAATATTCACTTTTAATAATTGTGGCCTCCATCGTTAAATCAAGGCGTCCCGCTTCAGCTAACTGATTAAAACAGTCTGATGTTCTGCCTTTTCTTAAAATTTCTTGTGCAGTTCTCACAATTCCAAATCGTTCAATGGTTTGGAGAAATCTTGTCATTTTGCAGTCATACTCTTTTTCTGCTACTTCACAGTTTTTGATGACTTCCTGTTGTAGTTTTTTCTCTAATGCTGTCATTTTTACACTCCAGTATTCATTGTAAATTCGTTCACTTTATTTAGTTTATCATAAAATATCGTCAATGGTTAAATTAATTTAAGATAGTTGTAGCACTTAAAATCCTCTTATCTAAGAAGTCTGACTTAACTTTTCCTTGTGTCTTTTCAATCCTTTTAGCGTGACCTTTAAAAAACTTTTTTCATCCGTAACTGATCCGACCGTAAGGATTTTTCCTTGAAAATTTATTTATCTGTTACAAAATGAAAATCTAAGACCTATTGCCTTATAACAGTTAATGCTAATTATGGTATAATTAAGGTTTGAAAGAATTTGGAGGGAATAATTTTGAATACACTAAAGAATTGGATTAAAAAAGAAATCGTACTCGTGATTGCTTCCTGTTTAGCACTACTATCCTCTTTTTTTACAGGTTTACACACCTCACATATCGATTTTAATGTTTTAATGTTACTTTTTAACTTGATGATTGTCGTCGCTGCTTTTAAAAAACTCAATGTCTTAGACAAAATTTCAACACTCATCTTAAGTCGTTGTCAAAATACGAAACAACTGACCCTTGGATTAATGTTATTAACCTTCTTCATGGCCATGATCATTACAAATGATGTTGCCTTAATTACCTTTGTGCCGTTAGCGCTCATCTTAGTCAAATCAACACACCTCAACCCGATTAAACTCATCGTTTTATTAACGCTCGCCGCAAACCTCGGAAGTAGCCTCACCCCGATTGGAAACCCACAAAACTTATACTTATATTCTTATTACCATTTATCACCGAGTGAATTTTTAAAAATAACCTTTCCACTCGGGCTTATGTCCTTTGCCTTACTACTTGTTATTGTGTTAAGGGATAAAAAAGAACCTCTGCAAGCTGAATTATCTTGCACAAACATCGAACAACCTAAAAAGGTATTAGCCTATTCTTTTTTACTTGGCATCATTTTAATGTCCGTGTTTCATCTCATAAAAGTAGAATGGACGTTCATTTTGACTCTTTTATTCGTCCTAATTTCAGACCGTTCCCTATTCAAAA
>NZ_JAGAVR010000037.1:0-18591 GCF_017941855.1 Turicibacter sp.
ATTCCAATAAAAACGTTTTTTGCCTAAAATTAGGTTGTAAAATGCTTTACTTGGATGTATAATTTGTCAAGTGAAAATTAGAGGGGAGTAAATACTATGTTGTCTTACGAATTTCTATTTGATATTGCTTTAATCTTAATGAGCACTAAGCTTTTGGGATTATTAACAAAAAAAATTCAATTACCACAAGTTGTTGGAGCATTACTAGCTGGATTAATTTTAGGCCCAGCATGTCTAAATGTTTTACATGAAACAGATTTTATCCTTCAGTTATCTGAACTAGGTGTTATCGTTTTAATGTTTACAGCTGGACTTGAAACAGATATGAAAGAATTAAAGAAAACCGGAAAAGCATCTATTATTATTGCTTTACTTGGAATGATTGTTCCACTTATCGGAGGATTTATTATCGCATCCGTATTTAATAAAAATGGAATTTCAGATGCCAATGCACCAATTGTTCTTCAAAATATCTTCATCGGAATTATCCTAACTGCTACTTCAGTAAGCATTACGGTTGAAACATTAAAAGAACTTGGAAAGCTAAGTACCCGTGCTGGAAATGCTATTTTAGGAGCCGCAATTATTGATGATATTTTAGGAGTTATTGCTTTAACAGTTGTAACGAGTGCGACAAACACCGATGTTAGCATCGGATTAGTTTTAATCAAAATCGTTCTATTCTTCATTCTTGGAGGAATAGGTGGCTATATTTTCTCTAAATTCATGAATAAGAGCATGCGTCTTCATAATATGGATTTAAGACGTTTCGTCATCTTATCATTCGTTTTCTGTTTATTATTATCATTTACTGCTGAACACTTCTTCGGTGTTGCTGATATTACCGGTGCCTTTATGGCAGGTTTAGTTTTATCTAACGCACCACGTAAACATTATTTAATGGCGCGTTTTGATACAACAGCGTACATGCTATTATCACCAATTTTCTTCGCAAGTATCGGAATTAAAGTTGTGATTCCAGAAATGTCAGCGTCTTTAATCACTTTCTCAGGAATCTTAATCGTCGTTGCGATTTTAACGAAAATTCTTGGATGTGGGCTTGGAGCAAAACTTTGCCGATATACAAATGCTGAAGCTCTTCAAATCGGAACCGGAATGGTTTCAAGGGGAGAAGTCGCATTAATCGTAGCAAGTAAAGGATCTGCCTTTGGATTAATGGGATCGGTGTTCTTTGGTCCAATCGTTATCATGGTTGTCACTACGACTATTATTACACCAATTCTATTAAAATTAGTATTTTCAAATAAAGCTGCAATAGAAAATTCTCAAGTTGCATTAGAACAAACTGTTGCATAATAAAAAGACCACGAAATTTCGTGGTCTTTTTATTTGTTCAATTTTTCATAGGAAAGATTAAATCCAAAAATATATAAATCCTCTGATTGTTCTAATTCTTCATAATCAACGCCAACGGATTCTAACGAGAATAAATTACTAAAAGAAGTCATCCCACTTCCTTCGGTGAAAACTCTGGTTTCCTTATAAGTATCCATATAATAACCTTCAATACCTTCAACTGTCGTTAAGGTTTCATACTGCATTTTCCCTTCTTGTGTCAATTCCACACGTGTGATAACCGTTTGAGCAGTACAATCTTGCCCTTCATACACAAAATTTTCAAACCAACTTGTCCCAACTTCAAGCGGAGCTTTTAAAATCACTTTATTCGGGATAATAGAATTTAACAACATTTCATTTTTTAGTTGATTATACTGATCTTGATTATTAATATGTTCAATCACAGATTGGTTATCAATTTCGTATGTGAGTGTGAACGTACGATTTTCAAATTCTCCGATTCCATCCATCATTTGTCCTTCAAAACTTAATTCAAAAATATTCCCCTTTTCTTCTGCTTTAATCAATTTTTGAGAATGACCGTATTCAGCATAGCCATTATAGGATTGAATTAAGCCGATTGTTTTTGGAAAAATACTTAACAGTTGAGCATGATAGGGTTCCACTGATTCCATCACTAGCTCATTTCCCGCTTCATCTTCACTTGCTTCCACTTCTCCAATAACCTCATAACTTTTAGCACTGGCTCGACTTGGATAACTTTCTAAAATCTCACCATTTAAAGCAACCTTTAACTTCATCCCTACCTTAACATCTTGCAAATAACTAACTTCCATCAAATCGTATGAACCATTCATCCACTCTTCATAACTTTTATTTAAATCCTGTTCTGTTAAATCAAGTCGCAAAGACATCAACGCTGTATCATCACTAACCGATAACACAACACCTTCGACCACAAAGTTGGGCGTCTCCTCAAATTTAAATAATTGCGAACAACCGATTAAGATAAAAACTAAAATAATTCCACTCAAAATCCACTTCTTCACGTTCAACGTCATCCCCCAATCAGCGTCGTCTTTTACTTCGCTTAAAAATCAGTCTTGCCAAAATAACAACAAAAAGAACTACCACAAAATACGGTAAACACCCAATCAGCTTAATCACTAAAATCTTAGAATAAGATGCCATTTGACCGAGTTGCATGACTAGTTCCTCACTAATCGCTTCTTGCCAAGACGTTGCCGGATTTTTAACTAAATAAAAAGAAATCGTTACCTTCACCATATCTCGTTTTTCTTTAAGTGACTGCCATTCATCAAGTTCTGTTCGAACACGAGATAACTCCGTTTCAATTGCCAAAATTTCCTCTAATTCGTAAGCCTCTGACAACAATTCTTGATACCGTTTTTCTTGAATTGATAAATTCTTAATCCAACTATCAATCCCCTCTACTAGTAGCATTTCAGTATCAGTATATGTCTTGATTTCACTAACTTGCAAACTTGACGAAACCTTACCTAAAAAGTCAGTCATCGACGCATGAGAAACCGCTATCGTGAATCTAGCAACAGGATTACTTGATGGTGTATCAGTAGAACAAATAAAGGACGACACTAAGTTGACCGATGCCTCATCTATCAAAGTTTGTAAAAGTGTAAGACTCTCATCTAGGTCTACAACCGAAACATTTACTTCTACATTTTGATAAGTCTTATACTGTTCTGTCGCATCAGTCTGTAAGAGAGTGCTAGGATTTTGAGTCGAAACCTCTTCAGTCCTAGTTAATAATTGAGTAGGAATTAAGCTAACTAACATTAAAATAAAAATAGAAAGGATGATAAAAATCATCCCTTTTTTTATAGCTGTCCAAACATCCACTAAGATTCCCCCTCATCTTCGGTTTGTTTGAATTAAAATTTTAAATCTTCTTTAAACATTACTTTTAATGCATCAGAAATCGTATCGACACCTATCACTTCAATGCCTTGGGGTGGTGTCCATCCACCAAGATTTTTCTTTGGTATAACAGCACGTGTAAATCCAAGCTTTTTAGCTTCTTTAATGCGTTCTTCAATACGTGAAACACGTCTAATCTCACCTGTTAAACCGACTTCTCCCATATAAACATCACCACTTGGTGTCATCTTATCTTTATAACTTGAAACAATACTTGCAACAATTGCTAGGTCAACAGCCGGCTCATCAAGTTTAACACCACCTGTTACTTTGACGTAGGTATCTTGATTTTGTAAAAAGAATCCCATGCGTTTTTCTAAGACTGCTAAAATCAATGACACACGATTATGATCAACTCCAGAAGCCATACGCTTCGGATTACCAAATGAAGTTGGTGTTAAAAGCGATTGAATTTCTACAAGAATTGGTCTCGTTCCCTCAATAGAAGCCATAATAGCCGTTCCCGGTAACCCTTTCGTACGATCCTCTAAAAAGACCTCAGATGCATTGGTTACCTCATCTAACCCTTCTTCCTTCATATCAAAAATTCCGATTTCATTCGTTGAACCAAAACGGTTTTTAACTGCTCGTAAAATACGATATGTATGATGACGGTCTCCCTCAAAATAAAGAACGGTATCGACCATATGTTCAAGTAAGCGAGGTCCCGCTATATTTCCGTCCTTCGTCACGTGTCCGACAATAAAGACAGAAATCCCTCCGATTTTTGCAATCTTCATTAATTGTGCCGTACATTCACGAACCTGTGACACACTACCTGGTGCTGATGTAACCTCAGGCATATGAATCGTTTGAATCGAGTCAATAATAACAAATTCAGGTTTTAACTGTTGAATTTGTCGGTCAATCAACGTTAAATCTGTTTCAGCATAAATATATAGATTATCACTTACAACACCTAAACGTTCCGCACGAAGCTTAATTTGGCGAGCCGATTCCTCACCTGATACATATAAAACTCGAACGTTTTTAGCTGCTAAATCTTGTGCAGTTTGAAGCAGTAACGTCGATTTTCCAATTCCAGGTTCTCCCCCACAAAGAACTAACGATCCTCGTACAATTCCACCACCAAGTACACGATTTAATTCACTCATCGATGTGTGAATACGAGCTTCTTCACTCGTTTCAATTTCATGTAATTTTTGAGGTTTCGTCATTGATTCACTTGCTACAAAGCCACGACGAGCCTCAGCCTTTGTTGGCTTTAATTCCTCAACCATTGAATTCCATTCACCACAACCTGTACAACGTCCAACCCATTTTAAACTTTCCATTCCACATTGTTGACAGAAAAATGATGTTTTTGTTTTAGCTCTTGCCATTTGGTGCCTCCTCATAAATTGTATAGTCTTCTAATCTCATTATCACATATCTGTGCAAGATATCCTAGCCGTGTATAAATCTTTTTGAATCAAACGCATAAACTATATATAAGTCGAGATAAGTTTTTCATACTTGGAAAACTTTTAACTTATTACCCTATCAATTGAGGATGGTTCGCTTTGCCCACCGCTAGGTGACTCATTACCTCCCAGCAGAGGATAGCTAAGATTTCGACTGATGTCTCACTACTTAGCACAGGAACCCCCTATAGTTATACCTCTGTACCAAAAGGGCTTCAGTACTGAGACAAATTTATAATAGTGAAATACATTTCTGTTTCTATATAGTAAAAGGTAACAACACAAACTCTACAATTATATATACGATTATATTTCTATTTTACCTTTTTTAAAATTAGAAAATAGCTCTTTAATATTTTTTATCTTTACTTATAACAGATTTAACGTAACAAGTTGTAAAAATTTTTTAAATAGACAAAAACTACTGCTTCTTATATAGTAAACTTATAGTAGTTTTTCAACAATTAAACAGAGGTGATCAAATGGAAGAAATCATGCAACGCGCCATATTAGTTGGTGTTGATTTAAATAGTGATAAAAATTTTGAATACAGTGTCGAAGAATTAAGAAACTTAGCAGAAGCTTGTAATGTTGAAGTCGTTGGTTTATTAACTCAAAAACTTGAGCGCGTAAACTCTGCTTGCTATATTGGAACAGGAAAGGTAGAAGAAGTCGCTTTATTAGTCGCTCAAAACGATGCTAACTTAGTTATCTTTAATGATGAACTGTCTCCTTCTCAAATTCGTAACCTAGAAGCAGGATTACAATGTAAAGTAATTGATCGTACTATTTTAATTCTAGATATCTTTGCTCGTCGGGCAAAAACTCGCGAAGCACAACTTCAAGTAGAGGTTGCACAACTTCGTTATATGATGCCTCGTTTAATTGGATTAAATGCTTCATTATCTCGTCAAGCCGGTGGAATTGGTTCAAAAGGACCTGGAGAGAAAAAGCTTGAACTTGACCGTCGTCGTATTGAAGAGCAAGTGCATCGTTTAAATAAAGAACTCGATTCTTTAGTACTTGCACGCCAAAATCAACGAAAATTGCGTAAACGTAATGCGACTCCAGTTGTTGCTCTTGTTGGATATACGAATGCAGGTAAATCAACCACGATGAATGCTTTATTAAAAATCTCAAACTCACAACTTGATAAAGTTGTTTTTGAAAAAAATATGTTGTTTGCAACACTTGAAACATCAACTCGTCAAATTCAACTACCAGATAATAAGCAATTTTTATTAACTGATACTGTAGGATTTGTCAGCAAACTTCCTCACCAATTAGTAAAAGCATTCCGTTCAACACTTGAGGAAGTAACTGAAGCCGATCTTTTACTTCATGTTGTAGATTTATCTCATCCTGAATTTGAAACACAAATTGAAATCACAAACAAAGTATTAGCAGAATTAGGCGTTTCAGAAACACCAATGGTTTATGTTTATAATAAATCAGATTTAGCACCGGATGAAATTGCACCTCCAACAGATCAAGATTCTGTTCGTATTTCTGCTAAAAACTTAGAAAATATTGATGAATTAATTAATATGATTAAGCACCACATTTTCCAAAACTACGTAAAGGCTACCTTCTTGATTCCATATGATCGTGGAAATCTTGTTTCTTATTTAAATGAAGTAGCCACTGTATTTTCAACGGAATACCAAGAAAACGGAACGTTAATTACAGTAGAATGTTCAGCGCATGACGCACAGAGATTATCTGAATACATAATAAAAACAACTCACTAATTTAGTGAGTTGTTTTTATTATGTTATTGAATAGCATCAACTTTATCTAAATGCAACAAATCTCGTACGACAGAATCTTGACCACCATACAAGAAATAATTTAAATCATCCAACTTAAACAATTGATATGAGCTTAGCGATTGATTCATTTCTGATAAAATAGCTTCTAAATTAGTGCTAACAGATTCATTATCCACATCTGTGGATAACTCTAAAAAGTAACTTGGCTGATTATAAACGATGAAGGAATGAATAGTAATTCCATCAGTTACAAATGAAGTATCATCTGTAAATTCAATCGAAGCTTGTGTTAACTGTGTTTTAAATTGCGAGAACATTGTTTCAGGTATCAAATTTCTCATCACACCATCTTGCTCTTCACTCGAAATTGCCATTGGCGTTGCTTCATTTAAGTACTGTGGTTGTGAGACCTCTTCTTTACTTTGAACTAATACAACTAACATCATTGTTGCAAAAGTCATAGCTGTTAAAGACAGACCTTTAACTTTACGATATCTAATCCCTGAAGTTCTTGATTTTTTCGTCACATAATCAAGTGTTCTTGCTTTTAAATGAGGATTGATTTGGATTGTTTCTAGTTGTTTATGAATGGCTTCTCGTATTTCTTTATCTTCCACTAATCTCACCTCTTTCTTCCATCATTTTTTTCAATTTTTCTCGCCCACGAGCCAAACGACTTTGTACGGTTCCCTTTGGTATATTTAAAATCTTTGCCATTTCATCATAACTAAAGTCTTCATAATAAAATAGTAAGATTACTTCTTTATATCTTTGTGGAAGCTTCATAATCATTTCATATAATTCATTATTTGATTCTGACTGTGTCATATCAAATGGTTGTTCATATTGTGTCTGATTTTGCTCTTCTAAAGTTCCAAAGGTAGTAACACGTCGCAACCAGCTCGTTCGTAAAAGGTCTTTACACGTATTAATCGTGATTCGGATTAACCATGTCTTTTCACTACTTAAATGCTCAAATTTATGATAATTCTTCATGACCTTATAAAAGACCTCTTGAAAAATATCTTCGGCTAATTGCTGATCTTTAACATATAAATATGCAATTTTTAAGACATCTTGTCCATAATCCTCAATCAATCGTTCAACGACCATTTGGGCTGATTGATAGGTGTCTTTTTTCACTTATTTCCACCTCTTTCACTTATTAGACGTATGAACTCTTAAATTGGTTCCCATCTATCTTAATAAATTATAACTAATTTCCGTCAAAAAAAAATCAAATTCTTTCATTTCCATCATTCTCTTACAATCAGACGAAAAAAGAGCTAAACTATGCTAATCATTCACATAAATTTAGCTCTTAATTTTTATGATAATAATTTTGAATCTAAATCATTTAATTCCTTTGATTTTGATTCTTTTTTCTTTAATTCACCTTTACCATCCATTACAACTTGGATAACAGCTGGTCCTCCATCTGCTGAAAGTGGACTATTCTCTCCACCTACTAGATTTTCAATTAACTCTTTAAAGAATCCATATTTTCTTTCTTCATAAACAGAAAGAATTTGAACAAGTAATTCATTCGTTAAATGAATTCCTTCTTCTTCTAAGTGTTGACATAAATCTTCGATAAAATCAGAGTCTGGTTCTAAAAATGCTTCAAGTCCTAAATCCATATTGATATCTTGTTTCATCTCATTCACCTCTTGAAACTACAACATTAATTCTACTCATACATTTTATTATGACTTATTTTATAAAATTAAACAACCAATTTTCTCTGATAATAGCTTCCACTCACAACATCAATTCCAAAATTCGAAATTAAATCATGAGAAGATTTATTGTCAATATCCGAACAACAAATCTTCACATTGTAATTAGAGCAAACCGATATTAAAGATTTCATCATTCCTGAGTAATGATACGTTGAACTTAGATATTGAATTAAACTAGGACTTAATTTTAAATAATTAATATTTAAATTTCGAATTGATCCTGTTAGGGAACCCGTTCCATAATCATCAAGAGCTACCCCAACTCCTAACTCATGCAAACGATTAATCAACTTTTTCAAAAATTCATTTTGTTCAAATAAAACATCTTCATTGATACTAATAATGATTTGATTATAATTCAAATTATATCGTTTTAAACAATTTAAGATACGTCCTACAATTAACTTATTCATTAATGTTTCTCGTGATAATTTAATAAATAGATACGGATTTGAATGAATGGTCTGATACGCTTCTTTAATTAATTGACAGCCAATTTCAAGAGTTGCCATTTCAACTTCCATTAATAAACTTTCTCTAATAACTTCTTTATCTCCATCCAGATTATCAATTACTAAATTTAAATCACTTAATATCCCTTTAAACTCAATTCCGAATAACTGTTGGCCACCTTCATTATAAAAATGCTTTTTATCAATAATAAAATTCTTCTCTTTATATGCTTTTAATAAAAGATTATGAATGTCCTCTGAAAGAGCCAAATACGACGATGATTCTTGACAAAAACTTACACTATAATTCTGTTCAAGTTCAGTATGGACAACCATCCCATAAAAAGAAGTATACACAATACGCATTGTTTTAGAAAAATCAGAAGATGTAAAGCGTGGTAAACAAAATGCTACCGTATATTTTCGTTGTAAATTATCATATAGGGGCTTTAATAAACTATTTAATTTTTGTTTTAATTTCACTTCTCCAGTACACGCCTTAAAATAAAACCATAATCCATGATCATGGAAACAAAACGTTAACTCACCTTGAATAATTGCATTCAAATTATTAATTAAACTTTCCTTTAATTCCTGTGAAAATTCACTGCAAAAACAATCATCAACCATTAAAAAACCAACCACTGTTTGTGAATTATACTCACGTTGGTAGTGGGCTCCCATCTGTTGCCACGAAACAATCCGATATTTATCATCAAACTTAACAGAATCTAATTGGTTATAATACTGTTTATACGTTTGATAAACATTTTGAATTTTAGTTTTCAAAATACCCTCCTCATAAAATAAAATCTGACGATTTTGACCTAGTAACTCATAAATTTTCAAATAACACTCTTTATCCTTCACAATACTTTCTTCACCTAGCAAGTAATAATAAAAAACTCTTAACAAATAATACTGATGATTTTCACTCAATTTTTGGGTAACATCCGCTATATACTGACCAATTTCATCTTTCTTATAAATCAACTGATAGGTTAAATCATACAGCATCAAATACGGATTATGCTTTGAAATAGAAGAATCGTGACTAAAATCTAGCCACTTAATTTCCTCAAATTTATTCAATTTATAAAAAGATTGTGTCTGAATCACATAAATAATCATCAAAAATTCTCGATTCACACCTAAATCCTGATAATCTTGATGGTAAGATAAAACTTCTAAAATTTTATCGTAGTCTTGATTTACATATAGATTTAACAAATCAAATACAAACACAATAGAAGCTGGAACAAAATTTTCTCCATACAATTGAACCAACGAATTAAATCGAATAATACCTTTTCGATTACATGATTTGAGAATAATTTGAGAGAGTTTTTCAAATGAATAAGTCACTAAAAGGGGATTCTTTTTCTCAACACTTACTTCTAACGCTCTTTTATAATAATTTTCTGCCTCTTTATAAAATTGATTTGACTCAAAAATATATCCTAATTCTAGATAAATATATACCTTCAAAATATTATTAAAATCTAATTCCTCTAAAAGACTTAGACACTCAATTAAATAAACTATTGCTGTATGATACTCTTTTTGTTCAACAAAGTATTGCTCACTTAAAATTAAAAGAGAAACCAAGTAATCAAAATTTTGATGACTTCGTTCCACTTCAATTATCCTTTCTAATGAATCTTCCGATATAGAGTCAAAATTAAAACTCTCTTTTATAGAATAAAATTTATCTAATAAATAACTTGCTTGTATAAAAAAACTTAACAATTGCTTTCTAGATATTGAAGCCCCCATATTAAACTCTCTCCTGTTCACCAACAACGTACCACATAGCTATTATTATACTAACCTCTCGCAAACAAATACATAGGAGAATTTGAGAGATAACGGCGAATATTCCATTCTTAAAACCCTAAGTTCTCATTGACTAAAATAACATGAACACGATCTTTAAATCCTTGCGGTCCCATCAGTACGTAATTTCGACAAATTCGTTCTAAACTTTTACAATCACTACATCTTAACGTTTTAGCACACGGTGTTTTCTTATTTAAACGAAGGGCATTCGCTGGAGCTGCCACCTCACGATTTCTTTTAATCGCCGCGTCTAAATCACGGACAATCTTATTCACACCCGCTACAATAATCACCTTATTCGGACCATAAAGTAGTGCTGCTACACGATTACTACGTCCATCCACATTATATAAAAAACCATCCTCTGTAATCGCATTCGCACTACTCAAATAAACATCCGCCATAAAACATTCACGATAACGTGAATGACGCTCTTCATTTGTCAAATTAGCTTCTTGAGTTGCAATAAAATCATATTTACCGCTTTGAAGTTCTTGCATAATTCCCACTTCATTCAACGTTACTGACCCACCTACTCCGATTTTGTCACCTTCACTTAGCATCGATTTGACCAACGTTAGTGCTTCCTCACGTGTCTTAACAAACATCGGATTCATACAATGAGCCTCTAAAGCCTTCATTGTCCGTTCTACTCGCTTTATCATCACTTCATTTACAAACTCATTCATATAAAATTCCTCCTGTTTACCTTTACACCTTTAACATACCCACAAAACGTATTTTTGGCAAGAGCAAAAAGTCATGTTAATTATTATCATTACAAATCCATATCTTTTCTAATTGAATCAATACTTTATAAAAAATTCGATTCACATAAAAAAAGACACCGTAAAAGTGTCTTAATTTAATCTATACTATATTTTAAATCAATTTCTCCCAATAAAATTTCAGTTAACTGAAACCTAATGAGAAGGATTAATACTTTCTTAAATTCTTCGCATTACTTCTAATCAGAAAAATTTTTTACTTCATGACTTTTTTAAAATTACTGTGCATTTGGAGCAAATTTTTGTTTAACTTGTTCAATTTGCTGTTGGTCAGCTGCCTGTGATGGATACCAGCCTTTTTGTGCCATTGCAGCATAAACTTCATTTTGCATACAAAGTGTATCATTTAAAACCTTCTCAAAAGTAGTATGTACATTTAATGTTGATGACTCAATTGTTCCATGTAAGTATAAATCTGCCGCACCTTTTAACACTAAAAGAACATCTTCCATAAGATCTCTTTCGTTCATACTATACCCTCCTTATTGATTTAATAATTGATAAAATTGATCAAAAATCATTTTTTGTTTATTGGCTATTTTTTCAACTAATTGTTTCAAATCTTCATTTGAAAGTTGTGATGCACATTCACGACATTTTTTCTCCATATGTTGAGCATGCCCCAGTGCATCTTGAATATATAAAAGTTCTTTTGGACTCATCATATCACCTCCAATCAACTTATATTTATTATTTATCAATGAAGATAGGTTATGCACGCTGAGATTTTATTATCAAAACATTAACTTTTATTACTTTTAATTTTTATGAGGCCAGTTATTTTATTAATTAAATACATATTGATCATTCGTATAAATATATTTCAACAAATCATCATATGTAATAACTGCTTCAATCTCACCACTTTTATCTCCTGTTGTCGTTAATAATAAAGCATCTAATTTTTTGGGTGACTTTTGAAATAACTGCCACGCATCATAAACTGTCATACTTTCCTTTACAAACTCATACTGAGACTTTTTCTCATAATCTAAAATATCTTTCATTGTGCCATCCAATTCAATATTATTATTCTCAATATGCTTTTGTAACCATTTCGTCACTGCCCGAGAAGTTACCAATCCCATAAATTCATTTCCTTCATAAATTGGAAATTTTGAAAATTCTTTTTCAGCTGATGTCTTTAAAACCGTATGCAGTGTATCCGTCATCAAAAACTTTACAACCTCACTTTTAAATACAGTTAAATCGGCCGGATCCACCAACTGTTGTTCAATGAACTTCATTCTTTCGACTGTCTCATCAGATGGCGTTGCGATGACCGACTCAAAATCATCCGTTTGATGAACAATAATATTTCGAAGTTTTCTAAATAAATGTAACTCATCCATATAACGCTCAATCATCGGATGACTTTTCGCCTTATAAAGTAAATCACTAAACGAAACATTATCATCTGAATTCGTATATTTCTTCAAATACTTATGGATATGATTGAAAGATTCAATAAACTCTAGATAACCAGCTTGTTGTGCCATACTTAAACCAACTCCCGTGTAAAAAGTGGACGATACATTAAAGTCCCATCAACATTTATACTTTCAAATAATGTCACATTCAAAATCTCAGCCTGTCGTTCAATCGTTATCCCACGTGAAATATCAACCAGTGGCACTAAAAGTTTAGAATGACGACACAGTGTAATATGTGGTGTATAAATCTGCTCATCTTTCTCAATCAACGAATGTTTTACTAATTTATCATTTAATTTCATGACATAATCCGTCAATTCAACAGCCGGCTGACATCCCATATAAATCACATACCGTCCCTTTTTATTAAAAAAACCAATGTGATCGAAAAATAACTTCATACGTTGAACCTCTAAATCTTTGATAATCTGAACAATCTCTGGAACTTTAGACTCCTCTATCATCCCTAGAAATCTTAATGTTAAATGAAAATTATCATATCTCGTATAATTTGCTCGTTCACAATATTTCTCAACCATCAACTGAGACGTCTGAAAATAATCATTCACATCATCTGAAAACTTTACACCTATAAATAATCTCTTCATATCGTCACCTAATATTGTTCTTTTCTAATAGGATATACCAAATCGTGTAGAAATATTTCAAAAAATAGCGAAAAAGGAACCTGAAATTTTAAGTAACGGTTCCTTTTCCAATATTTATTTACAAACAATCATCTTCCATTTTCCAATCGTCTTAAACCCTAATTTATGATAAACTGCTCCAGCCTCAGGATTATCATAAAATAAACAAAGTGTCTTATTCTCATTTAATAAATCACGGCATAATTTTGATAAACATTGCGCCATAAATCCACGTTTTCGATAATCTTTGTGTGTAGCAACGGCTACAACCATAGCCGACTTCGAATTCTCAGCTGCTGTTTGCACATTACAAACCACATCTTTTGCTTCATTTTCAATAAAATAAACACGTCCTGAACGACTTTCGATTTTACGACAGATCTCATCTGTTGACCTAAACGTTCCAGAAAACTCTTCAATCGTCACTAACAAATCTAAAATACGTCTAGCATCCTCACAACTTGCTTCTTTAATCTCAACTAAAACCTCTTCTAAAAACGAATCATCTATTAACTCACAAAAATACATTTCTCGCACTTCTGCCTGTTCAAAACAATCAGTAAATTGATCAGCAATAACTTTTTCACCTGAAATAATTTTTGCGCAGTCATTAGTTTTAATAATCGACTTAAATCCCTCTACATTAAAATCTAAATCCTCAAAATATGGAATAAAGTTCTCACGATAACGAAGTAAAACACCATTTAACTCATCATTTTCATTAAAGCTTCCCCACACCGTTTGAATATCAGAATCAAATCCAAAATTTTCAATATCCCCAATTTGAAATAAATTTAATCCTGGATTTTTACTTAAAAAAGCAAGTGTCTTTATTCTATCTCCCTCAGTTAATTGTCTTATCATTATGTTTCATCCCCTTCATAGATATTAAAAGCATTATAACAGGATTCATCATAATAAGAAAGAATCAAATTACATTTTATTCCATAACTTATTTAGCTATATCAAACACAATCGCACGTACATCTAATTGAACTTTTCCATCTTGCACAACAACCTCTTTATTAGTTAAGCAATCTTTATAGATGCCATCTGCAATCTCAATTGATACGACACCTGATTTACTAGCAAAATTAAAGATTGCAACACGTGTCTTATAACTTGTTTCATAAGATAAGATAACAGTATCAGCTACATCGCCTGTTTGAATTCGATAAAATCCCTCTGCCATAATAGCGTCATGCTTTAACTCACTTAACTGCTTCATATAATCAGCAAGGCCGTGTTCATTGTAACGACTCCAATTCACTTTATCGATATCAAATAAACTTGGTCGATTCGTATCAAGAGCCTCTTGCCCCGCATAAATCATCGTTGTTCCTTTTTGAAGATACGTGAAAGCTGTCCAAGTAAAGAGTTGATCGATATTGGGAATCAGTGTAGCTGCGCGGTCTTGATCATGATTTTCTAAACAACGAAGCTTCACATAATTATCCGGATAAATACCTTCTTGCATCGCAACACGATCAATGTATGCATTCAATGAATTTTTGCCACGTAAATAACCTTGATACTCCTCAAAAACATCATAGTCATAGCAGATATCAAATGCTTGATAAACCTCGCTATCACTTGCCGCTTCATATCCAAGTGAACGGATATAGTTCACAAATCCAATATGTACACTTTCTGCAAGCCAGATAAAGTTTGGATTAATCTTTGCAATCTCTTTTCTAGCGCGTACCCAAAATTCAATAGGAACGAGCGATGCTACATCACATCGATACCCATCTACACCAAGACTAGCCCAGTATTCAAGAGTATCTAAAAGTTCTGCCCATAACTCTTCACCTTTTGAATAATCTAAATCTGTAATATCGGACCAATCTCCGACACGATTTGCGAAGTTCCCATCTTCATTTTTATAAAACCACTCTGGATGTGTGTTAAGTAAATGGGAATCGCGTGACGTATGATTAAACACAACATCAATCATCAACTTCATTCCATGTTCATGAGTCGCTTCAATTAGACGTTTAAAATCATCTAACGTTCCATACTCAGGATTTACTTCACGATAATTTTGAATTGAATAAGGACATCCGAGCTCACCTTTTTTATCTTTTTGACCAATCGGATGAATCGGCAATAAATATAAAATATCGACTCCTAAATTTTTAATGCGATCTAAATCTTCAATTAATTCATTGAACGTTCCACTTGCATTGTGATTTCGATTATACACTTGATAAATAACCATTTGTCGTAATGATTTCGGTGTATCTATTGCCATGCCTCATTCCCCCTAAAATAAATAATGTTAATCACCCTTAATATACACTGCCACTAGTAAAAAGCCTGTCGAAAGGAACTAAACTTTCACCTTGTAATGGGTTACGTTATACAACTCTTTTTCATGCAATAATAATGAAACTAACGGAAAAAATTCGACTTAATACAAAGAGAACTCTTTATATAAATCTGTGGATAAAGCAATAGATAGCATAAAAAAAAATCAGGCTAAGCCTGATTTTTTTAATACATTAATGTAATAACAAATTGAATTGTAAAACTAAATGTCACCATAATCGAAATTAAAGCAAGCATTGTAATAATTTGAGTAAATCCACCTAGCATTGGGAATTTCTCTTTAAATATCTCATAAAGCTTATATGTTAAAACTCCCATAAACGCAAACACAAAATTAATTGCAATATGAATTAAAGACATTTTAATGAAATACGGAATCGTGTAAAACAACGAACTTCCAAACGAAAGCATCAAAGCTAACACGGATAATACAGTATTCACTAAAACAAACTCAATTGGTCGATAATGGGGTTTAAATAATTTAAACACAAATCCTATAATAAAAAAGACAATTGGAAAAACGACTAATGCAAAAATCATGTTCTTATGTCATCCTCTCTCAACCCATACAATACTGAATATAGTCTAATCATAACATATCGACAGATTAAATAGAAGGGCTAACATTTTCTAGGTAACCGGTTATATAAGTTATCCACAGTTTGTTTTTTTAAAAACTGTGGATAACAAAGATGACAAAAACTAACCCTTAATAATTTGTTCTGTTAATTCCTTGATATCGTAGTCAAACATAGAACATTTAATGAGCAAAGTTGTTTCTTCATTAAGGATATCAGATAATAATTCATAGACACCTTCTGTTTGTTCAAACTGAAAGACCTTACCATGGAATCCATTCAATGAACATTCAGTAGCTATATTATTAGCAAGATCTCCAATTGTAATTAGATAATCAATGTTAAATTTAGCTATCATTTTTCCAACTTCTTTATGATAGTCCGCTGAGTGCTCTCCTAACTGTTTAATATGGCCAATTAATGCAACTTTTTTATGTTGTTGATTTAATTCGCATAAAGTATTCATTGCTGCCTTCAAAGAAGCTGTATTTATATTCCAAGTATCATCAATTATTGTAGCTTGATTTAATCCTTTTTTGATTTCACAATGATTCATAAGTAATTTAAAACTAGACAATGCTTGAGCAGCCTGAGTAATTCCAATTCCCATTTCGTGTGTTGCAGCTAAAGCTGCTAAAGCATTATAAACTTGATGCTTTCCATAACCAGGAACAAAAATTTGATACTTCATTTTATTTAAAGTTAAAGTAAAGTTCATTCCATTATTTCCATAAGTAATATTAGACGCTTGGAATAAACACGGAGTATCAATCCCAAAATAGATGATATTTCCTTTACATTTTGATGTATCTATTGTTTTTATTTTTTCATCATCCGCATTTAATATTAGCGTTCCACCTTCAGGAATAACAGAAACCATTTCAGCTTTTGCATTAATATAACCTTGTAAAGTTTTACATCTCTCTAAATGGTCAATTCCAATATTCGTGATAATCCCGATATTAGGCAAAAAATGACTACAAGTATATGTAATATCTCCTGGTGCTCCCACAGCTGACTCATAAACAGCTGCCTGAATAGAATCATCAATTCGTAAAAGATAAATTAAGTTTCTAGGATTTCCATTTGCGGAGCGAACTGTTCCTTCAACCTTATACCAAGTACTTAAGATATGTTTGATCATATCTTTAGTGGTCGTTTTACCTGAAGTTCCTGTTACCGCAACAACAGGAATATCAAATAATTGGCGATAAAAATGGATGAACGCATCATATGCATCATCAATATCCGAAACTCTAATGACTATACAACCAGAAATTTTTTTTAATTCTTTGACTTCACGGTCAACCACTACCGCACATGGGCAATATTGAGCTATACGTTTAAAATCAATATTTCGATGCTGAACTAAGAATAATAATGTATTGGGCTGTTCGATGTGTTCATAATATCTAGCCACATCTTTGATTAAGATATCAGAATTTCCTTGAATAATTGTTCCTTTAATGACTGTTAATATTTTTCCAAGTGTATGAGCTTTCAATTTTTTCCCCCTAAATCAATTATTGCTTTCATCATCTGATGAATTTGATATAATAAATTTTATTTCTGAAGCTGCTTGTAAAGCATTCTTTTTGGCTTCGATTTCCGTTCGTCCAGTTGCAATAACATACGCATACCGATCCCCCATAGATTGCGGTGGTATTAGATAAGCACTTTTTTTAGGTTTTACATAAACATATTCAACGTGTGGTGAATTAAGTGCTCTTTTTTTCCCAGTTACTTTTACTAAAACACCTTCTTCATTTATGATAATATGTTGGCAATAGACATGTTTTCTATATTTTGGATGCAAGTTAGGCTGAAAACCTAGAGCAAATTTTAATGTTTCTTCAACATAGTTAATTCCAAATCCTGCTTTTATCATATTATTCATACCGCCACCTGAAATACGAGGATTTATCTCAATCAACTTCCAGTTATCCTTAACTAGTCTCATCTCAAGATGGCAAGTTCCATTTGTCATACCATGTATTTGAATGATTTCCACAACAGCTTTTTTTAATTTTTCTTCAAAAGCAGTATCATCCGTTAAGATTAAGTTATACGCTGTTATTATAAAACGTTGAGTATCAGTCACTATTTGTTCAAAAATTGCGACAATATGAACACTAGAATCCTTTACAAAACATTCGACTAAGTATTGAGGCCCCTCGAGAAACTCTTCTAAAATAATAGGATCATTTGGATATTTAGAAAATAACATTTCACTTTTTTGTTTGTAATCATCTAGATTGCTAATTTTCAATACATCTTTAGATCCGGTTGAGGTTGGACATTTAACA
>NZ_JAGAVR010000038.1:0-4514 GCF_017941855.1 Turicibacter sp.
AAAGATGATATTTTTATCTTTAATATTTAAAAATTTTCTAGTAGAATATGAGTGAGACATCAAAAATTATCCTTTCAATATTGTTTTAGCCGATAACATTGTAACAGGATAGAGACTTGATGTCTCTTTTTTTGATGCCATAAAAAAGGCGTTGCTTAGTTAGCAACACCAAATATTATAGAACCGTTATTCTCAAGTCTTTTTTATTTTTTAAAAGGAAAACACCTTTTTTTTGCGTATAGAAAAATGAGGTGAAAACGATGAAAAAGCAACTTGTTTATTTATTCGTGAGTGGAATTGTTATGTCACTCATCTTTATGAGTGCCAAACCTAAGAATACGTCGGTTCCTATTGTAATCGAATCACAATCAAGCATAGAGGAGATTACAAAATCTGAATTAGAAGAAGTTTCAAGCCTTTATTATATAATTGATGTAAAGGGAGAAGTTTATTGTCCTGGTGTTTATGAGGTAGAGGCTAACTCAAGAATTCATGAGGTCATTTTGCTTGCGGGAGGACTGACTGAACAAGCGGATCAGAATGCTATCAATTTAGCGGGAAAAATAAAGGATGAAATGGTGATTTATGTTCCTCATGTAGAGGAGGTCGTAAATTTCCAGTGGTCTTTTGAATCATCGTCAGAATCTAAAAAAATATCCATTAATCAAGCCAATGAGGATGAACTCAAAAATTTACCAGGTATCGGAAAGACCAAAGCAGCTGCTATTATTCAATATCGAATGGATTATGGTCCGTTTCAAAGCATTGAGGAATTAAAAAATGTTACAGGAATTGGAGAAAAGACTTTTGAAAGCCTGGAAGACTTTATCGAACTTTAAGTTAAGACAGCATATGATTTACTTGGTTTTTGCTATTTTAATCGGAGTCTTGATGAATGGTGGGGCCTGGTATCTGATTTTTATTTTTCTTGTCTATCTTCGCCGATTTCCTAAGACATACTGGATTTATTTCCTTATTTTTTTGATTAGTTTTAGCTATTACCATACATTAGAACATCAAACAAAACTTCATACCAATGCCTCGTTAGAGCCATCAGAAGCGTTGGTCGTAAAAATCAAAAAGCAGAGTCGTGAGAAACAAACGGCTATTCTAGAAATAGGGAGTGAAAGAATTTATTGGACAACTTCTTCTGTTGAGCCGAAGTTAATGCCAGGAGATATTGTATTAGTAAACGGTGAGTTAAATGTTCCAATGGCAGCAACGGTTCCCAATGGATTTGATTTTAAGCAATATTTGTCTCATCAAAAGGTTTATTTGACCTTATATACGAATGAATTTGAATTAATCGGGCATCAGTTTACAATTAGGCAGTGGCAATATGAATTAGCTCAGCAAATAGAAATGAACTTTCCACCACTGACAGGTGCCTACATGAAAGCTTGGTTGCTTGGAATGACAGATGATTTAGAAGAAGAGATTCAAACCCTGTATTCTGAGCTTGGGATTATTCATTTGTTTGCGATTAGTGGATTACACGTCGGCTTATTAAGTTTTCTTTTACGGTTTGTTTTAAAGCGATTAGGGGTGATTGAGGAGTTAAGTCAACTCATTGTGATTGTCGCTTTAGTTTTATTTATGGTCATCAGTGGAGGAAGTCCTTCAATTGTTCGGGCGAGTGGGATGAGTATCTTATTGATGATTAATAAGCGTCTAAGATTGAATCTCTCGTCATTAGATGTTTTTTCAATTCTCTTTCTTGTCAATGTATGCTTAAATCCACGACAAATTTATCAACTTGGATTTATTTATTCGTATTGGATGACGTTTATTTTAATTTGTTTTCAACCTACTTTTCAAAAATTAGGTACTAAAAGTTTATTCTTCTTTTTGCCGTTTATTGCTCAATGTGCTTCAGCTCCAATTCAATTATACTTTTATGATGAAATAAATGTGTTGAGTTATCTTGTTAATTTATGGGTGATTCCACTTGTGAGCCTATGTCTTTTACCGCTTTTAATCCTCACGATTCTCATACCGTTTATTACACCCTTAACGAACCATCTTCTCATGTTATTTGAAAGTGTCATTGTAGGGAGTGCCAGTTTATTCACGTGGAACTGGATTGTAGGCGAGTTTTCTTTAAATTTATTACTAGGATTGTTGCTGCTTTTTTTGGGGAATGGATATGTGTTTGAGAAAAAGCGTTGTTTTTCAAACTATGCCATTAGCATAATCCTGGTTATTTTTCTATTGGAATCCCATCGATTTTTTGTCAGTGAAAGTCAGTTCACGATGCTTGATGTGGGTCAAGGCGACAGTGTTATCATTCAATCGTCCTACAGGCGATGTAGTGTGGTGGTTGACACGGGTGGTACCTATCAGTTTACGGGGAAGCCTAAACCCATTTTTTCAACCACGCTAGAGCCCTTTTTAAAGGGAGAGGGGATTCGAACGATTGATTATTTGATTTTGACACATGGTGATTTCGATCATGTGGGAGAGGCCGTTTCGCTACTTCAAACTTTTGAGGTGAAAGAAGTGTTAACAAATGGGCAACCTTTAAATGAATTGATGAAAGAAATTGAAGAGGTAGCAAAGGAAGTAGGAACGATTTTTCGGCAGGTCAAACAAGAAGAAGTGTTAACGTGTGGGAATCAAATTCTCACGTTCTTACAATCAAATCAGATCAAATCAGATGAGAATGCTGCGTCATTGGTGTTTACATTAGAGATGGATGGATTTAGCGCACTATTGACTGGAGATATGGGGGTGAGTGAGGAGGCTGAGATTTTGAGTCGGTATCAGTTAAACCAATTAACAGTATACAAAGCAGCCCATCATGGTTCGAAAACTTCAAATTCAAATTCATTTTTGAGAAGATTAAGTCCCATGATTACCCTTGTATCATCAGGACGAAAAAATCGTTATGGTCATCCAAGTGTAGAGTTAATCGAAAATTTGAAACAACTCGAAATTCCACTCTTGAATACACAATACGATGGAAGTATTCAATTTAAAATTAGAAGGGATAGGCTATCGATTCAATCTTTTCCACCTTATGTTTATAATGTTCAATAATTAAAAAATTAGACAATTCTCTAAATAAAGTCACAACGAAAAAGTATAGTACCAAATTGAATCTCACAATAAAAAAAACAAAAAAGTCACACCAAAAGAAAATACGGACGATAAGTGTTTGGTTGTGACAGAGCCCTTAGTGTGATAAAATAGGGACTGAGGTGTTTTTATGGCCATTTATACGATCCTTGGTGAACAATCTGTTCTTTGTGAAAAGAAAATTAATGAAATTTTAGAGCAACATCAAATTGAATCGTTTGATGTCATCTCTTATGATATGAAAGAAGCAACGATTCAGGAAGCGTTGTTTGATTTGCAAACAGTTGCTTTTTTAAGTAATCGAAAAGCCATTTTAGTGAAGAATCCTTTATTTTTAACTGGAAAAGATTCAAAAGGCGAATTAAATCATGATTTAGAAAAGTTTATGGCGTTTTTAGAGCATCCGATTAGTGATAATATTTTAATTATTTATGCCCCTTATGATAAATTAGATGAACGTAAAAAAGTGGTGAAGTTATTAAAGAAGCAGTCGGAGTTTTTTACCTTTGAAACTTACTCAGAAACCACGCTCATCCAATGGGCCCAAAAAAAATTAAAAGAAGAAGGCATTGAATTTGATCCTCGTGCAGTCGAGTTATTAGTGAAGTTCACGCATGCTAAGCTTGATTTAATGTATCAAGAACTAGATAAAATCTTTTTATATTTTTTAGATGATGCGACCTCTAAATATTTATCTGTTGACTTAATTCATCTGCTAGTTCCAAGACAGTTAGAGGATAACATATTCTTACTAACAGATGCTTTGATGCAACAAAAAGTAAAAGATGCTTATCTTATTTACCAGGACTTACTCACGCAAAATGAGGAACCCTTTAAAATTTTAATTATGATCGCGAATCAATTCCGCTTAATGTCACAGGTTATTCAGCTAAGTCGTCAAGGATACCGTGAAGCAGAAGTGGCTAAAACATTAAATGTACATCCCTATCGTGTTAAATTAATTCACGGACAATCTCATCGTTTTGAGTTAGACTTAATTCAAAGTTATTTATACCAATTAGCTCAAATTGATTATAAGATTAAAACAGGTCTTTTAAAAAAGGAATTAGCACTTGAAATGTTTATTCTCAATTTAAAATCACGATATTAGCAAGACTTTTCATAAGTTTTGCTTTTTTTTGCCATAAATAACAAAGGATATTGTTCGTCAAGCCGTCCAAACTATAAGAGATTTCGACAAAACAACTTTATTTATGTCTCTTTTGAAAGTGCTTTTGAAAAATTTTCATAAAATGATATCATTTTTCGATACATTATTCCTTTTTTGTTGTATAATAATCGAGTATGAATTTTTTAATCTAGCCAGATAGAGGTGCAAAGCATGAATATTAAAAATATTGCCATTATTGCCCACGTTGATCATGGTAAAACGACTTTAGTCGATCAATTACTTCGCCAAGCGGGAACATTCCGTG
>NZ_JAGAVR010000039.1:0-4197 GCF_017941855.1 Turicibacter sp.
AATATGACTACCTACAAGTGTTTGAATTGAAGCGGATTGGAGAACATACTCAACAAATCGAGCATAGACAGGAAGTGCCGGAATACAAGCAAGTTTATCACTTGAAGTCAATGGATCCAATTGAGCAGAAGGTCTTCATCATAGATGAAGGTGAATATGCCACGATGTTGTTAGCAGTGGAATATTGATTAAAAAAATAATGTTTCAGCCTAAAAACTGAAACATTATTTTTTTTTGTTATATTTGGTATAATAATGAAATGATTATTTTCTGATGATAGAATGAATAAACCCGAAAACCCATAAACCCGTAAAAAAATATATATTAGAATAAAAAAGTAAGAATTTTGTAATAGATAACGAATTATGATTCGAAAAATAACGGGTTTTCGGGTTGAAAATTAAATTATTTTTCAAATGATGGAAAAGAAGATAATTTCATAATTTAGATGCTAGTCAATAAAAGGAGATAATTTAATGATTATAGAGCTTATTAATCACCATATCAATCAAATGGTTGATTTAATGTTTCATCAATATGTTACAAATAATTTTTATATTGGTTTAGAGGATATTAAAAGGTATGTTCGATTCTATTTTTGGGTAACACACCTTCAATCGCTAGAACCGACGTATAGTGTAACGAAAGTAAATGAAATGATTATTAAAGATGAAGGATTAGAAGATTATTTTTACCAAAATGGTGGAAAAAACAGTAATCTGGATAAATTTATTGAAAGGGGGATAGATCAATATCATGGAATAAATTTTCGAACTATTCAAGAAGAAAAATTACGAAGTGAAAAATTGAAAAATACAAATGTGAGTGGAAATTGTTATATGAATAGAAAGATAGATCTTAAAGAGTCACAAATTCATCAGTATAAAACTCATCGTCAGATAAAAGATCAAGGAGATTATTTAAAAAATAATAAAGATTCAAAATTGACAGCGTATAGAACCACTACAGGTCGTATTAATAGAGAGCTTAAAAATATAAACTTAAAAAATTTAAAAGAATTATATGAGCATTATAAATTGAAAATTGAAGATTCAGATGTAATAAGTAAGAGTTTAGAATGTTATCAATTGGAAAAATCGCTACAATATAATTTGTTGATTTCTATATTACTTCATGTGAGCAAATATTGTAATTCCGAAGAGGAAGCATTGCAATCTATTTCTGATTTGCGATTATTATTTCTAAATCCACTGATAGATCAAAGGCAGAAGTATGTGCCATTATATTTTACATTGGATGAAGCGAAAAAGGAGAGATGGGTTCAAGAAATATTGGGCTTAAATAAATTTATCGATATTTCAATTTTAGGTGTATTTCAAGATGAGATTATTGATGGTCTTTTAGGGTTAGTAAAAAATCAATTAAATTATGAGATCATTACAGGATATTATGAACTGGATGATTTCACAGTCCATTATAAGAAGAAAGAATGTAACTTAGACTATTATCGATTAATATTAAATCAAATTATGGATTTAAACCATACAATTGATGAATTAAATACAAGCAGTAAAAATTAGAAAACATCGGAAAACGATGTTTTTTTTATATCTAAATTTCAAAAAAAATCACGATTTTTGAAAAAACACGGTTTTTTCCCAAAATGAAAAGAATTGAAAAGCTGGTATTCTAATGATGTCGGCAAGAGCTGATGAAATTAGAATATCGGAGTGATTATCATGAGTGTTAAATCTAAAAAATATAGTACTAAAAATTTTTACTGTGAAAGTGGAATTGATTTAAGCAATATTTCTCAATGGTTTAAGGAAGAGCTGGTATTTGATTACTTACCAGACGGTATTTATTATGGGAAAACAGGGACTGTAGAATTAAAAGAAGGTAAAAACGGACTTCGTTTAATTGTCAATGTTTTATTAAAAGATGATGATGGTATGAATGTAGCTCTAAAATATAGTACACAATTTTCTCCTAAAAATTATTTTTTAAAGAGATTATTTATGGAGTTCGAAGTTGATTTAGATGCTTATCCACTTAATCTGGAGTCTTTAGCAGAGGTCTATGTGCAGGCAACAGTAAAAAATAATGGGCCTTATTGTAATGTCGTAGATATGATTCCTTTAGATGAGGAAGAAATCAACAATTTTATTGGTCAAAATCAAACAGATGCCACTGGATTAGAGTTTGAACAGTCTGAAGATACCGTATCTAATAGGGAAGAGACTAATCATCTTGTAGTGGAACAAGCGAGCTGTTCAGGGCAACAAGAAAATATCAAAGATGATTTGAATTTAGACTTGGACTTGGACTTGGATTTGGATTTAGATGACTTAGATGTTAATGTGCCAGATGAAGAACTGGAAGACCTTATGTTTGAAGAGGAGGAGTTATAAGGGTGGAAACTAAAATTACCAGATATCCGAAAGCTATCTACAAAGATATGTATTTCACAAATTTTTACCTTTACTACCATGATGCTACTAAAAATGTATATGAAAAAATTGGACGTTATATTGGGATTAGAGAGGTTGAAACCAATATTGATACACTCCAAGCAGTAGTAATATTAGAGTTCTACCCCATTTATGGGGGAGAACTTCGAACTCATAAAATGAATTTAAGTAATCTTTTATCCACGAGAACCCTTGAAAGTTTGAATAGTATAGGGGCAGATGTTACTAGTTTAAATAAAGGGTATGTTTTAAAACATATTCGTAATGCGTTGAACAATGTTACACAATCATGTGTACATACTACACTCGGATTTTCACAATGCGATAATAAACTTGTCTTTAAACATTATAACCTCATTGGTAGCACTAAATCTTCAAAGTATGATGGAGTTTATAGTGTTAAACCTAAAGGGACATTTAAATCTTGGGAGCTGATGTATCAAAGTGAAGTAAAGGGGAATATTCCCTTAGAAACAATTGTACTATTCGGGCTCACAGCTCCTACCGTTGCCCTCTTAGGTGAAGATGTTCACGTTCAATCCCAATTGATTCATATTGTAGGTGATAGTAGTGTAGGTAAAACGACAGCTTTACAACTTGCTATATCTTTATTTGGTGCGCCAACTATTTCTAAAAATTCTCTTATCTTTAATTATAATTCAACCCAAAATGGTTTAATAAAAAAATTAAGCGGAAATATGGGGATTCCAATGGGAATTGATGAAGCTAGTATGAGCTCTACAAAGGATTGGACTGAATTCTTGTATATTATTACAGGAGGAGAAGATAAGAATCGGATGACAAAAGATTGCTTTTTAGCAGAACAATCACCTTTTCGTACAGTAGTACTATCTTCAGGAGAGTTTTCTCTTATTTCTAAAGCTGCTAATAATACGGGAATTAGAGCTCGTGTTTCGGAGTATTCAGGTATCACTTGGACTCGAGATAGTGAAAATTCTAACAATATTAAGAATGTTTGCTTGGCTAATTACGGCCATTTAGGGCCTAAATTTGTCGAAGAGCTGATGAAGCTAAGTAAAGAAAGTCTAGTTAAAGCTCATAAAAATTGGTGCAATAAAATCAAATCAAAGTTGAATCATGCTCATATTAAGGATCGTTTGGCACAAAAGCTAGCTATTTATATGTTAACAGGGCAAATTGCCAATAAAAGGTTGAATCTAGGGCTTGATTTAGAGGGAATATTAGACTTTTTAATAACAGCTGAGAATGATAGATTAACTGATAGTGATATTGCGATTAAAGCCTATGAATACATTATGGAAATCGTCTCTAAAAACTTTCATCATTTTAAGAAAACAGTGCGTCGACCTAGATCAAATCGCAATGTTAGTAATACTGAATGCTGGGGATTTATGGTATCAGAAGTTAGTAGAGAGACGAACCGGGAACAGGTTTTAGAAATAGGGATTGCGGAACATCAGCTTAGAGAATTTCTTGAAAGAGAGAATAAGTTTCAATCGATGGATACGATTGTTAATGCTTGGTTGAAAAAAGGTTGGATACTTCGAGGAAAAGATAGAATTTGTCAACGCAGAACAATCGGGGAAGAGAAGACACGTGTTAATTGTTATGTGTTTGACATCCCTAAGATTAATAAGGAATTATACGGAGATGAACAAAAGTGAAGCAATGTATAACGAAAGAGAGCTTAAAAAAAGGGGATTATGCCAATGAGCATAATCCTAATATAGGTAATGAGTTAATCGATTTAATAAGTGGTTGGCTCAGTGATTTCTTGCTATCA
>NZ_JAGAVR010000040.1:0-16633 GCF_017941855.1 Turicibacter sp.
CACTACTTAGCTTTCCTCCACTAGTAGGGCAATTCCTCATAATAGCTTGCCACCCTATTAAACAAAAAATTATACCCCAACTTTTGGGGTGGGACCCCCCAGCGATTAACTATTCCTCTACTGCTGGAGCACTCCTTTATAGCTGTCGGCCTTCTCATTAATTAAAGGCTCACTACTTAGCTTTCCTCTACTAGTCAGGCAATTCCTCATAGTAGCTTGCTACCCTATTAAACAAAAAATTATACCCCAACTTTTTTTGGGGAAAAGTTTCCTCAACTATTGGGGTGGCCCCCAGCTATTGGCGTTAGACAATCTATTCTTCCACCGCTGGGACACTCCTCTATCATTGTCTGCCTCTATATTAAGCAAAAAACAACGGAATCTCTATGAAACACTCCTTAACATCTTACCATTTAATTCCTTGTTCAAAATTAAAGAAATTATCTGGATCGTACTTAGCTTTTACCAATTTTAATCTCGGTAAATTTTCTCCATAGTATTGTTTTTCATAGTTTTGTTGGGCGATTGGGAAATTAATAAAGGATCCTTCTGTATAAGTCGATAAAATTTTAAATCGTTCTTCTACCCACTGACGGTTAGTTGGCGCATATTTCGACTCTTCCCAGACCGATTGGAATCCTAAAATAAAGATAGCATCGCGATAATAATATGCACTTTCTTGTGGACTAACATCAGACACGGCTCCACCTACTCCATAAAACGTAATCGCTGTGTATAATGAACCTTCGGCACGTACCTCAATTAAATGAAGCATCTCTTTTAATTCTACCTCTGTGTAATGACGATAAATAAATCGTCCACCTGAACGATACTTTTCAAAATCAGGATGAGAATCTTGGACTGCACGATTCGCTTCAAGCACTGACATATAATCTAAGTCATAATCTGTCCCATCATTAAATTGATTTAGCAATGCATCGGCTTCTTCTTTCGTTCCATAAAAGATCCCCGTTAATCTAACACCTTGTCCCTTTGTTTCAGAATTATACATCGCCATTTTTAAGTTTAAACGACGATCTAAGTCTTTAAAAAATTGTTGATAACGGCTAGCCACCTCAATCACTTTTTCTACACTAACGCGTTGATAATCAATGTTAACCAATGTACACATCGCCATTTTTTCTGGTAACTTATATGTCAACTTTGTTACAACACCAAAGTTTCCACTACCACCACCTTTTAAAGCCCAATATAAATCAGGATTCATTTGATGATTGGCTACTAGCTTGTCTCCCTTATAATCAATGACTTCAGCTTCAATTAAGCTATCACATCCTAAACCGTATAAACGGCTTGAATATCCCCAGCCTCCACCAAGCGTAAATCCAGCGACACCTACCGTTGGACACCCTCCACCTGGAAATGGATATCCTGCACCGCAAACAGCTTCATATAATTCACGATTTCGAACTCCACCTTCAACGGTAACGATTTGATTGACTTCATCCAACTTTATTTTATTTAAATGACTTACATCAATGACTAGAAGATCATTACCTGTTGAATAGCCTTCATAATGATGAGATCCTGAGCGAATACGAAATGGTATCTTATTTTCTTTTGAGAATTTTAAGGCATTCATAACATCCTCTTCATTTTGACAATAGACCATAGCTTGTGGATATTTTTGAATTGCTCGATTCCAAGCTTGTCGACTTTCTTCGTATTCAAAATCATCTTTCGTTATAACTTTTCCTGTTAACTTTTTAAAGTTCATTTTTCACACCTTCAATCTCCTAAACTCATTAACATATTAGTATACCTTAAAAGTATTCTCAAAAGAAAGACATTTCAATACGAATAAAAAGTGCAAAGGAAATTTCCCTTTACACTTTTTATTATTATTCAGCTTTTAATACATAAACACGTGATGCATAGTCTCCATTTTCACCATTATATTTTTCAAGAATTTCTCCACGTGTAATATCACTTGTTAGTAATCCTAAGTTCATTAACTCATCTCCGTAATGAGTTGTTTCATTAATAGATACATGATACTTAAAGTTTTCGTTTAATCCTTGTAATTTTACACGTAAATAACTGTTATTTACTGTTGTTAATGGACGATAGTATCCAACTAATGCTGTTTTTTGGTCGGGTGAAACCATCATCCAGGAAGTAATATCATTTTCAAATGGACTTAGTAAACGATAGAAAGTTCCATGCATCATGGTTTCACGGTGTTCTTTAAAGAATTCAATTTGCTCGGCGACCTGTTCTTTTTCTACATCTGTTAATTTATTTAGGTCTAGTTCATATCCAAATGTTCCGAAATAAGCAACATTTGCACGTGTACTAAGTGGAACCTGTCTAAATGTTTGATGATTCGGAATGGCAGAAACGTGAGACCCCATACTACAAATTGGGTAAACCATTGAAGTTCCGTATTGAATTTTTAATCGCTCTATGGCATCTGTATCATCACTTGTCCATGTTTGTGGTGCATAGAATAACATTCCTGGATCAAAACGTGCCCCACCACTTGCACAAGATTCAAATAAGATTTCTGGATACTTTGAAGTTAAGCGGTTATATAAATCATAAACACCTAAAATATATTTATGCATAACTTTTCCTTGATCTTCTGCTTTTGCAGTAGCAGAGAAACATTCTGTAATGTTACGATTCATATCCCACTTAATATAAGAAATTGGTGTTTTTTCTAATACTTTATCCATTAAATCAAAGATATAATCAACAACTTCAGAACGTGAGAAGTCTAATACATATTGATTACGACCATGACATGATCCGCGATTCGGTGTTGCTAAAATCCAATCTGGATGAGCACGATATAAATCTGAATCTTTATTCACCATTTCTGGTTCAAACCATAATCCAAATTTGATTCCTAAGTCCACAACTTTTTGTGCTAATCCTTCAATCCCATTTGGAAGCTTTTCATGATTCTTCACATACCAATCACCAAGCCCGCGGTGATCATCTTCACGATTACCAAACCATCCATCATCTAAAACAAATAATTCTACCCCTAAATCTTTTGCTGTTTTGGCAATGTTTAGAATTTTATCCTCATTAAAATCAAAGTAAGTTGCTTCCCAGTTATTAATTAAAACAGGACGAACACGATCACGCCAATAGCCACGAGCTAAACGAGTACGATATAACTCATGATAAGTTTGACTCATTCCATTTAATCCATCTTGGCTATAAACCATAACTACTTCTGGTGTTTGGAATACTTCACCTTGATTTAATACCCAGTTAAAACGATTTGGATGTAATCCCATTGTGATACGAGTCACACCATATGTGTCAACCTCAGCTTGCGCTAAGAAATTTCCACTATAAACAAAGCTAAATCCATAAACTTCTCCAGAAAATTCATCAGCATTTGGACGTTTTAATGCAAGGAATGGGTTATATTGATGGCTACTTGTTCCACGCATGCTGTAAATTGCTTGAATTCCATGCTCTAAACGACGTGATTTAACATGACGTTCACGTGACCATGATCCTGTTAATTCAATCATCTCATAATTTGAATCTGGTAAATCCACACAAGCACTCATGGCATTTGTTAACGTAATTTTTTCTTCCCCTAAATGATTGAATCGTGCATTACGTGTAATGACTGGGCGTGTTTCATAAATGGTATAGGTTAAAACTAACTCCGTATTAATTACTTCATCTTTTAACGTAATTTCTAGTGTTTTTGCCTCATCTTCATCTTCTACATAAGTGGCAGGTAAACAATCTATTAACGCCGGTTTACCACGATAGATTTTGTGTGATACATACTCAAAATGAGTCACATGACTTCCGTTTTCCTGCATAATTTCATAAGCTGGATACTTAAAATCTCCTGTTCCATAAGTTGGGTACTCTAATTTAAAATGTTCCAATGTAAAAAATGGATTTCCTTCATAAACACAAGCTGCCATTGCACGTTTACTCGTTTCTAATAAATGTGCAAAGGAGTCATTATGACGGATTCTTTTTCCATAATATAATTGTCCTAATTGGTTATTCTGTAAAATTGTTATAATATAACTTACATGATCATTATATAAATGAAATTCTTTTGTTACTTCATTAAATAAAATTGCCATTTTACTCTCTCCCTTTTAACACGTTTGGCGTTTCAAATATGGCTTCATTATAAAACAGAATACGCTTACTTTAAATGTCATCATGTTAGTTATATATGGCTAAATGTATTATATGAAGTAAAATTTATTAAAAATAAAAAAAAGCGCGATCATTAAGAGGGGAGATCACGCTTTTTTTTATTTTAGTATTCAAACAAAAAGTTTTGAAGTACTGATAATGGGGGATAAATTACATTTGAAAAAGTCTTGGCAAGGACTAATCTTAGTATTTCAATTTGTTGTCTTGAATAAGACTTTTTTATTATTTCATATAAATCGAATAAAGACAAACAATTTACTCTAACCAATAATTGTATTTATACTGTATGCACTCTGTATCGACTCGATGTTTTTTTTACCTATCTTTTCACTATAAAAGAACTACCTTTTTTAAGATAGTTCTTACCTTTTTACTGAGCTAAATAATTTACCTCACGATTTAAATGTTGTAGTGAAATTTCATCCGAATCGTATCCCAACATGGCTTTAAACAATTCATCATTATCCTCTAAAACCCAATTGCCATCTACTTTTGTTAGATTTAGTTCTAATTCACGAGTAACATACTGCTTTTTTATATCAGGATTATCGATTAAGTTAACTAAGACACTAATCTCAAAATCATCTATTTTAGAACCAACTGATGTTAATTCTTCATCGATGACAGGTTTAATCGTTTGTTCTACTAATCCCGCTTCATAATCTTCTAACATCATATCTAAATTTACATTACTAATTTGTACTTTTACCGTTGCTTGATCATCCGTAACATTACTTTCTAACACCTTATAGTGCATCGTTGGTAGTACTTTATTTAAAAAGACTGTTTCGACACTAGAAGTTGTTGATAGACGAATGGCGATATCTTCATTATCATATTGAAGAGACTTATAGTGATCAAGTAACTCTACGACACTTTTTTGAGGTAAATATCTTTGGTAACTAGCTGTAAATAATACAAATAAAAACACTGGAATAATGATTGCTGCCACGGTCCTAACTTTATTTTCCACTGGGCCACCTCCTAACAATATTATTATAATTACCATTATCTTCTTAGATATTCCAATTTTAAAAACTAAAGTAAAATGACTTGCTGAGTCAATCTTGACTCATCTGCTGCAAAAGCCATTCTATGACTTTCTAGTGAAACTAATGCCGATGTTTTAGCTTCATGTTTTTTCCCATTTAAGTAATCCTCAACAGCGTCAACAAAATCTTGTAACAATCTTGAATCTCCACCACCATGTCCCTTGTGTCCTGAAATATCATCTTTCGGCTCAATAACCTCAACTTGCTTCGTTAAAAAATCATAAACTTCAATTTGATTAAATCCCATGTGCCCTCGAATTTCTCCTTTAGAACCCATGATTTTAATTGTTCTCGTTACCTCATGCGTAAAGGCGCTTAAATTAAATGTTGCACTAACTCCATTTTCAAATTCTAAAATTGTCACCTGATGATCCATCACATCATTATCACAACAATAAACGCAACGTCCGTAAGGTCCATGTGCTAAAGCTTCTTTGACCCCTTCTTCTGTTTGATTTTCAGTAATCACAGATGTTGGCCATTTTCCAATATTTTGTGGATATAATTTTAAAGCTGAATAAGGACAATCTGATTCAATTAGGCAATCAATACAACGTGATGATGCCTTTAGTGGCATACACTCCTTCTTAAAATGCTGAAGGTTTCCAAACGATGCAATCTTTATACATTTTGCCCCCACCAAGAAATTTAAAATATCGAAATCGTGACAGCTCTTCGCTAAAATAATAGGGCTCGTTTCCACTGAATTACGCCAATTCCCACGCACAAAACTATGCGCCATATGATAATAACCAATATTCTCATTATGCTGAATCGATGCAATCTTTCCGATTGCCCCTTCATCAATTAAACGTTTAATCGTGCTAAAAAACGGTGTATATCGTAAAACATGACAAACCATAAACACTTGGTTTGGATAATTTATAGCTAAATTCTCAAGCTTATCCACCTCCTCGAGTGTATTAGTCATCGGTTTTTCGAGTAGGATATGGTATCCTTTTTCGAGCGCTAATTTAGCAGGTTCATAATGCATGTCATCATTCGTACAAATAAGCACCGCGTCACAAAATTTATCAATCGCTAGTAACTGCTCCCAAGACTCGAAGACAAACTCATCTCTTAGATGATGATGATTCTTCATATACTCGCGTCGCTCCCTAATCGGTTCTGCTACCCCGACTACTTCAACCCCTTCCATTCCTTTTAAAACATAATCTGCATACGTATCTTTTCCTCTTTGACCCGCACCAATCACTGCAACCTTAATCATAACTCTCTCCCTCTTTTTTTAAAAATATCATCTATATTCTTTATCATTCTATCGAAACATTTTTCACATTTTTAAAAATCAACCTTCATAAATAAACCTTATTTTTAGTAAGGCCTGCCATAGTCCTGATAAAAGTTTTCCAACTATGAAAAACTTATCACTACTTATATATATTCACGTGCCTATCATTACAGACTATCTCGTACTGTATAAAACATAAAATAGTTTCTATCTTTTAATATAGAGGAAATAAAACTTTTCTAATTATGAAAAGCTTATCTAAAATCCTACATTTATGTCTTTAAATTTAATTTCATAAAAAATTTGTCAACATATGAGGAATATGTTATAATTCTGCCTAAGAATCAATGAAATATATTCTGTATATGGGTACCTGGAATATATCGAGATATTGGTACAACCGGCTTTTTAAAATGAGCCGGTTTTTTTTCGGCCATTTTGAGAAAACAAAAAAACTCAGGTTATTTAACCTGAGTCAACTTCTTTTTATTTATCTTCTCTAATCATATAACGATTTTCGTCTTGGTCATAGAAGGTAAACATTTTTCCATAAGGCATGATTTTTAAATCATCAACCTTAATTCCTTTTTCCTTCATTTCTTCATAGGTAACCTGAATATCTTGTGTGCTTAAAATAATTGATGGATGTTCAACATTTGTTTGTGGATTTTGAGATTTCATTAGTGCTTTTTCATAAATAACAAATGATGTTAGGCTATCTGTTTGGGGTTTTACTTCTACCCATTTAAAATCAGGTCCCATTGGTTTAATATCACAATCAAATCCCATTTTTTCAGTCCAAAAGGCCATCGCTTCATCTTGATTTTGAACATAAATCGTTACTTTACTAATATAGTTAATCATGTGTATCCCTCCTTTGGTCTAACCTATTCTATCATATCCCCACTACTTTGCCCAAATATATGACCTTTTTTTCTAAGTATATCTAGTCATTCCGAAAAATTCAAATTAACTGATAAGTGATCTCTCCCTATGACTGTTGATTCAAAAACATTTCTTGCATTTGAAGCATATTCCTCAGGTGTTAATAATGCTGCCCCAAAATGTGTTAACAGTAGCGACTTAACATTCCCCTTTTTAGCTAATGTCGCCGCCTCTTTGAAGGTCATATGTTTATTTTTAATCGCTTTTTCGATTTCTTCATCAAATGCATAAGTTCCCTCACAAATAAATAAATCACTACCTTCGATAAAAGGAATAATCTCTAAAATCGGACGAGTGTCTGTCACTAAACTAACTTTAATCCCCTTGCGAACTTCACCAAGAACAAGATGCGGATAATATTCTCTCTCCTCATAAAATATGGGCTCATCTGATTTTTGTAATTGATTCCAAATATCCTTTGGAACCTTATTAGATAGAGCTTTTTCTAAATCAAATTTTGGACGTCGTTTAACATATAGTTGATATCCTATACAGGGTGAGGAATGATCAAGCTCTAACGTTTTAATGACTATCTCTCCTTTATACAGCTCAATTTCCTGTTGTGGATTCTCAATCACGTTTATTTCATACGGCAAATACTTTGCGATGACGCGAGCTGCTGATACAGCTTCGCTAATCCCCTCTGGTCCTAAAATTAAAAGAGGGTTAACTCGTCCACTATTTCCAATCGTTCCAAGTAACCCTGGTAACCCAATAATATGATCACCATGAATATGCGTAATACAAATCATATCAATACTTTTAAATCCACTATTGATTTCTCTCATAGATACCTGGGTTCCTTCTCCACAATCAATTAAAATTTTATTCCCTCTATAAGTGATGAGCGTTGCCGATAAATATCGCCCTGGCAAAGGCATCCCACCCCCAGTTCCTAATAGTGTAACATCTAACATAACCTTTTCACTCCTTTTAATGTTTATATATATGTAGCTAAACTTATATATTTAAAATGATAAAATCAATCTATTTGTATACAAAAAAACTGCTTTAACTTAGTTCCCACCTAAGCTAAAGCAGTTTTTCCTCTGATACAGTTCATTGTAACAAATGAATTGTTACTCTCATAAAAATTCAAATGACAAATTAGAAGACATTACCCTATTTATTCTATAATTTTTATTTTTTAGCTCTCTCCTTCTAAAAAATAAAAATTTTCATTACTTCTGTATTGCTCCCATTGCAAAACAGAAGTTAATTAATTCCCCAATGTACATTACCCTTTGTACATCATTATCATACTATAAACGAGTGATATATATACAGAAAAAAAATATCACATCTAACTTGTGATATTTTCAGAAAACTAAAAAATTATATAAAGGTGAGTACTCTTCTTCACTTAATGAAGTACGAGTTGATACCTGTTTAAGAAATGTCTTTTTTATTTGATTAACAGTATCTTCAGGAAGAGCTTCTGTTTCAACCAGCTCTTTTAACTCTTGTTGTAGTAACACTACTTTGTCCATTTGTTTAGTACGCCAATATAAATCTAATTGTTTATCAAACCACATTTTTTTAGAATTAGTACTCCAAGAGGATAAGATAGTGGACTTAATTTGTGTATAGTATGATTGAGCTTCCTCATATTCCTCCATCTCAAAATATACTGCACCAATTAATAAAAGAGTTAAGGCTTTTTCTAAATCACTTTCACGATACGAAAAAGCTTTTTTTAATATTTCTAATGCTTTTGAATACTCGTGGTTTGCTATGTAATTCCACCCTAAAGAATGATAAATATGTTTTAAATACGGTTCATACTCTGGCTCATCAAGTAAAGCTAATAAATAATCTCGGGATTCTAATATCAGACCATTATTTCGTAAAATTTCTACTTTAATAAGGATTGCCTTGACATAATGCTTAGAAGGATAAATATTAGCTTTAGAAGTTAATTGGTTAATCATTTCTAATGCTAACTGATGCTGTCCCATTTGATAATAAGTAAGGATTAACAATACATCAATCTCTTTAATTTGTTCTTCAGTTTTTGCGTATCCAATGGCTATTGAAAGTTTTGAAATAGACTCTACATATCGTCCTAACTTTCTCAACATAATTCCAAATTGTTGATATAAATGATAGGGATTAATATCTTCTTTAATGGCTCGATCAATGGCTATTTGAAAATGTTTAACGGCTTCTTGACCATCATTCCTCATGAAATAATACTGCCCTAATAATTTATCCAACTGAATCATATAGCTTGTTAAATTATACTGCTTAGCCACACTCATCAATTCATCATATTGGTCAACAATCGTATCTATTGTTAAACGTTGTTCAAAAAATTCACGTGCTTGCTCCTCTGGGGTTTTTAAAAATTCATCCAATGTATATAATGACCGCATTTCACCTTCTGTTAATGTAACTAAGGCATCATATATATCAATTAACGTTTTTTCTGGAGGTTGCCGCTTATTTGTTTCAATCATACTTAAATAATGTTGAGTAATCCCAAAATGTTGAAAAGTCCCCTGTTTTAAATGAAATTGTTGTCGAACTTGACGTATTTTTTCTCCAACTGTATAAAACAACTACTTCACTCCTAAACTAGTTTTTTCATTATTTTTTATTTTTTCTATCTATAAAGATACCATATCTACTCAAAACAATACATTAAATTTCCTATTTTGCTAAATATAATGTCAAAATTGAGATAAAACAGGAAAATTTTTTTTAATAATCAGAGAATCTATCGTATTTAATCGCAAAAGATAAACTTTATCATACAATGTATTATAAAGAATTTTTATTATATTTATTCCTATGGAGGTGTGAGTACAGATGACATCCTCTAGCTATGATCAAGCCATTAATAATTTAATTGCATCCATCGCTTTAGAAGAAACATCTTTATCTCAAATCATTCAATCACAGGCCACCAAATTAGATACAATTATTAATAATCAGGGGATAACAGCAAATGATTTGCAAGATGTTGAAGCCTGTTTAACATCCATGCATCAAGCTATTTCTAAACTTGAAACAATTCTTGAAGCTAAAATTGAATTTTTTGATTCCGAATATTCTCAATAAAAAACTATCTCAAGAATTCTTGAGATAGTTTTTTATTAATTGCTATTTATCCAAATTTTTTCTTTAAGTTTTGCAACTGAATGGATTAATGCTTCTTTTGTTTTAACTTCAAGTAAAATCATTGGGTTATTACCTTTTACTAAATTGAATACTTCATCTAAATCAATCTCTCCACTAAACAATGGTAAATGATCATGAGTTCCTTTAGCATCATGCATATGAATGTGTTTCACCCGATCGATATGTTTTAAAATAAATTCATGATCACAATCCTTATGACAATAATCATGCCCAACATCCCACGTTAAACAAAATCGATCGCTTTGAAGTAATATTTCAACGGCTTCTCGAATATGAGGACGATCAAAAATCCCCGTATTTTCAATTGCAATCATTACACCTGTTCCACCTAAAAATAAATTAATTGCTTCTTTACATGATTTAATATTCTCTAAATAATCTTGTTTATAAGTTTCATATAATTCTACCGTTTGTTCAGGCATTGTGAAATGAATTCCTGGATTCATATGTAAATTTAAAATTTTAATTCCCAACCGATCCGCAATTCCAATCGATTCTTCAATAATCTTCAAATAGGCCTCTCTCTCTCTTCGATTGAAATGGCCTAAATCCAACTCTTCTGGTAAATGAATGGTAAATTCAACCCCATATTGCATTTTTAATCGATTAAGATATCGAACATTAATCCGATCAGGTTGACAGATTGGTAAATTTGCATTTAATTCTATAAAATTTAATCCTATTTTCTCACAAAATTGAATATTTTCTTCAATGTCTTTTAATTCTAATAACTGTGGCATTCCATATTTGATTCCTCTCATTAAACTCCCCCCCTTTCGATTAATCAATAAGGAATTTTATCCTCTTGCTTATCCCACATCTTAAAAATATCTAATGCATTTTCTCTTAATAGCGGCTTTAATTTTAAAATATTGGTGTTTTGTTTTCCTTTTAAATAATCATAAATGAACTCATCTGCAAATCCTATTTTATTTGCATCTTCAACCGTACAGCCATAATAGACCGTTTCAATTCCAGCCCATAATATAGCAGATAAACACATTGGACAAGGCTCAGAAGAGGTAAACAATAAACAATCGTTTAATTTAAATGTATTTAGTGTTCGTGAAGCTAATCGAATTGCATTTATTTCAGCATGACAAGTTGGATCATTTTCTTTTACGACAGTATTATGAGCTTTCGCAATCACTTGATTATCTTTCACAATCACTGCACCAAATGGTCCCCCATGTTTACACTTCACGCCATTTTCTGCTTCTTCAATTGCCATTTTCATATATTTTTCCATCTTCATCACCTTTTTATAAATGAAATTAAGACTCCACTATAATATATATCCACTTTATTATAAAAATAGACTAATTGTTTCAAAAAAAACATAAAAAAAAACTGTGAATAGAAACTATCCACAGTTTTTTAGCTTATTGTTAAAATTATAATTTAACGATGTTAGCTGCTTGAGGTCCACGGTTTCCTTCAACGATTTCGAATGAAACTTTTTGACCTTCTTCTAAAGTTTTGAATCCTTCTCCAGTGATTGCTGAGAAGTGAGCGAATACATCGTTCCCTCCATCAACAGTGATGAATCCGAATCCTTTTTCTGCGTTAAACCATTTAACTGTACCTGTAGTCATGAGAACTACCTCCTAATAATAACAATTCGCTTAAAGCCATATTTAAAAATTTTCATTCAATTAAAGCAGCGTAACACCACAAAAACTTGTTCAAATTTATAAAAAAGGACTATTAAGTTGTCTTCATTATATCACGCTCAAATAAATTAGGCAAACGAAATCTATTTTTTATGTATATTTTTTTATTTTTTTGTTCGACATATATTCAAAAAAACGACATTTTATGATAAAATGTGATTTTTTCCCCTTTTATTCTGATTTTTCCCAAAAGAGGAATCACTTAAAATTAAGTGATTCCTCTTTTTTTATTAGCCTAAAGATTCTTGAGACATTTGACGTAACTGGTTAAAGAATTTCTTTAATAACCAAATGGAAACTAATAATGTAATTAAATCACTTGCTGGTTGCGCAAAGAAAATGCCCTTAACACCTATTAACATCGGTAATCCTATAATAAAAGGTACTAAAGCTAGCACTTGACGAATTAAGGTCAATAAAATTGAAGGTCTGGCATGCCCAATCGCTTGGAAAAAAGTAATACACAACATAACAAATCCTACAATAGGGATGAAACTAAAATTAATTCGTAAAGCAGTGACTCCTAACTCCATCAAGTCTTGATTATTTGCACCACCAAATAAATACACTAATTGACTAGGGAAAAGTTGAACTAAAGCCCAAATCACTGTTGTTATGGCAGTAGAAATGAAACATCCAACTTTCATCATCTCCATCACTCGCTCATAGTTTTTAGAACCATAACAATAACCTAAAATAGGTTGTAATCCTTGACTTAATCCACTAGCCGGCATAATAACAAAGGTCATAATACTTGAAATAATAGCATACACAGAAATCGCAAGATCTCCACCGTATTTTCCTAAGTAAACATTATAGATTAAACTAATAAATCCAAACGCAATTTGAGCAATAAACAATGAGACACCTAATTTTGAAATTTTTTGAATAATAGATAGTTGAATTTTAAAATAATCTTTCTTTATTTTTATAACAGTATGACCACCAAACACAATGTAAAATCCGATTAACGCAGAAACAACTTGTCCTAAAACAGTCGCAAGTGCCGCCCCTTCTACACCCCATCCGAGTCCTATAATAAACCAAGCATCAAGCACAATATTTACAATGGCTCCACTAGCTGAAATAATCAATGCAAGATTTACTTTTCCTGACACACGTGTAAAATCATTAAAAACAAAGGTTAATCCTTGAAATACACTTCCTACTAGCATTATAAAATAGTATTGTTTAGCAACCGGTAAAACAACCTCACTTGCTCCTAAAACCTTTAAAAAGGAATCGCCTACTATCCATAAAACAAGTGTTACTACTAACTCTAATCCAATAATGTATAAAAACGAGTTTGCAAATGCTCGATTTGAATTCTCTATATCTTTTTCACCTAGGTTTAAAGCAAATAAAGTTCCACCTCCAGCACTGACTAAAAGAGCAAATCCCATTACAATAAAAGTAATAGGGAAACAAATAGATAATGCCGCTAACCCAATATCCCCTACATAATTTCCAACAAACATTCGATCTACAATGTTGTAGATTGCACTAATTAATAAAGCAATAATAGCAGGAGTTGAATATTTCATAATCAATGGAAATGCCCTACTCTCTTCCATCGGATTGTTCATTACTAAAACTTTTTTACTCATTTCTACTCTCCCTTTTCATAGCCTTCTGAAATTTTCTTCATCTCAATTGATAATTTTTGGATGGTTTCAACCGCAAGTTCACAATTTTCATATCCAATTCCTTCAATTACAGCTAACAATCTAGTATGATAATTTTTAACACAACGATTTAAGGTCTCTTCTCCATGTTTTGTTAACTCAATCAAAACAACTCGTCGATCAATTGATGAGTGTTTTTTTTGTACCATGTTTAGTTGTTCTAGTTCATTTAAAAGTTTTGTAATATTAGGTGATGTAATTTTTAATCCTTTACTAATATCCGTTACTTTAACTTCTCCTTTCACTTGATGTACCTTTGAGACCATTTGCAAAACTTGAAGATGACTTTTACGAATTTTAGCAGGTAAAATTGGTAAGTAATCAATTGTCTTTTTAGCTTCAAATAACATATCAATAACATCACTAATTAACTTCTCTTGTTTCTCTTCCAATTCTGTCCCTCACTTTCGAATATATATATGTATGTAACATATATATATTATATAACTTTATTTTGAAATTTCTATAATTAAATAGACTATCTTCATTTAGGAGATTTTGTTGGATTTTAAGAGCGATAAATATATGTTATACTATCCACGAGGTGGTAATAATGGATTATAATGAGTTATTAAATATAACAACTCGACTGGGACAGATGCTTCTTGAAAATGGAGCTGAAATATACAGGGTTGAAGAATCAATTCAACGAATGGCCTTGGCTTATGGTGTGAAAGAAGTAGATGTCTACGCAGTTCCAACCACTATAATCGTAACCATTAATACAGTAGGAAACTGCAACATAACAAAAACAAGACGAATTCATCAACGTTCAACGAACTTAGATAAAGTTGAACGCTTAAATAATCTTGCAAGATATACCTGTCAAACGACACCTGATTTAAAAGAAGTTAAAGAGGAATTAGAACAAATTCAAGCAAGACCAAAGTTTGGATTCAAGATGCAACTTTTTGCTTATGCTCTAACGTCTTCAACTTTTACTTTATTCTTTGGTGGAACAGTTTACGATGCATTATGCGCGCTTTTGATTGGCCCTATTATTAAAATTATTTCAGAATTAATGGATCGATTCCGAACGAATCCTTTTTTTATTACAATTATTTGTAGTATGGTTGCAGCCTTTTTAGCCGTCGTATCTTACGAACTTAACTTTGCACAAAATATTGATAAAATGATTATTGGTTTAGTCATGAACCTCGTACCTGGGGTTGCCTTAACCAACTCAGTACGCGATGTTATTGCTGGAGACTTTATTGCCGGTCAAACAAAAATGACGGAAGCTATTCTAACCGCAACTTCAATCGCTATCGGAACCGGAATTGCCTTATCAATGTCTAATATTTTTTAGGAGGTATCCTATGTCTATTATTCTCCCTTGTCTTTATTCCTTTTTAGCCTGCATTGGATTTTGTATTATTTTCAACATTCGCGGAAAAATGATTTTTTATGCCTCTATCGGCGGAGCCCTTGCCTGGCTTACCTTCGAATTAGCAGCCGTCTATCAAAATGACTTAATTCAATACTTCGCGGCAACTGTTGTCCTTTCTCTTTATTCAGAAATTATGGCACGTGTTCACAAAGTACCTGTTACCATCTTTTTAATTGCAGCCTTAATCCCACTTGTCCCCGGAAGTGGAATTTACTACACCATGGAACATTTCATCCAAGGAAATACACAAGAATTTTTATCAACCTTTATTCATACCTTTGCTATTGCAGGATCTTTAGCATTCGGAATCCTCCTGGTTTCATCACTCGTTTATCTGTGGAAAAAAATCGAAAATAATCATAAATTAAAATTAAATAAAAAATGATGCCGCATGGCATCATTTTTTATTTGGTTGACTTAATATAACCTTTTTCAACAAAGTCAGTGACAACTTCATGAATAAAATCAATAAACTCTTGTGGGCCTTTATCCAATGTAATCTGATTACGTTTATAAACTTGCTCATCTGTAATTTGGTGCACCTTCCAGGTCCCACCTTCATGAAGATAATTCATAATAAAAGGATGTAAACGATCAAGCATGGCAGCATACTGTGCTTCCTCTGTTTCACAAGCCTCAAATTCATCCCATAAACGACGTAACTCTTGACCTTGGTCTGATTCTAAAATTCCAAAAATTTTATCTGCAGATAACTGTTCTCTTTCTTCCTTATCCTCATACCCAGTTTCATCAAATGCAAATGTATCTCCTGCATAGATTTCAACTAAATCGTGAATTAGAACCATCTTAATTACCTTCAAAATATCTGTGTGAGGCATATATTCGTGAAATAATAAGGCCATCATTGCAAGTGACCATGAATGCTCAGCATCATTTTCACGACGGCTTCCATCTGCAATGGATGTCATACGTAAAATATTTTTAACTTTATCAATTTCAATTAAAAAATCTAACTGCTTCTTAAAGCGATTTGACGTCATAAAAAATATCCTCCTTCTCAATACTTTTAAAAAGTATAACATAAATTGGTCCTCTCTTACAGAACCGCGGCCTTTTTGTAAGATATAAAAATGACATTCTTATATTCTAATTAATATAATGCAACTATAATTAAGGTTTATCCTAGAGAAGTAATAATGAAAAACACTTTTTAACTTTTGGATAGGTTACAATTAATTAGACAGTTTTTTTAAGGTCATGTAGAATTATAAATAATATCAATCTAAAGGAGCTTTAACATGACCCAAACTAAAACTCGTAGACCACGCCGTACGTATACAGATGAATTTAAAAACCAA
>NZ_JAGAVR010000041.1:0-2523 GCF_017941855.1 Turicibacter sp.
CAAAAAATAAAAACAAAATTAAAATAGATAAAATCAAAAATACAATAACGACCATAAACATAGCTCCCTCAAATGAGTTTTCCACTTTATGATTCCCAATTAATCTCTATTTTATCCCCATTTTTTTAAAAATCTTAAATCTTCCATAGGGATTAATGTTTGTTATAATTTTTTATTCTATATACAAACAGAAATATATTTCACTATTATAAATGAGTCTCAGTACTGAAATCTTTTTGATCCTTAGGTGTCACTATAGTCCAGTTAAAAGTTTTCCAAGTGTGAAAAACTTATCTGGACTTATATTGGTCGCTTTTCAATATATTATTCTTTAATTTGAATCTTGATTTCACTCTTAACCCCACTATCATCACTTAACAACGTTATTGTCACATCCCCAGGTGATACGCCTTGTACAAATCCATTTTGATCAACTGTAGCAACCTGATCATCACTAGAAATCCACATGACCTGTTGATTACTTGCATTGCTTGGTGTCACTCCGAATTCTAACTGCATCGTTTTTCCAACTTTTAAAGCTTTGCTATGATTTAAAATTTCCACTGATTCTACAGGAATGCTAACACGAATATCAAAACTTCTAATAATCTCTCCATCGTGTAAAATACTAACCTGTACAAGTCCTGGATTCAAAGCAGTGATAGAGCTTGGCCCAATTTCTATCACCCCATCAATCGAACAATCAATTTCAACTGCCTCAAAATGATATCCTAAACTTTCTAAAGCTGAACGAATTGGAAGAGAGTCACCGATTCCTAAATTTAAATAAGTCAAAATTTGAGTGGGATTATTGATAGTGGTCTCATTCACTAATAAAAGATCATTACTATCCACATATCCTGCGCTATCTTTAAATACATAGTTTGAATTAATCAAAGCTTGCTGCGTACTAGGTTCAATCGCCATGTCACTTTGAATTTTCAGTAATTCATCACCTCTCTCTAACACTAGGAAAGGATAATTAGAAATCGGTAAATTACTTTTACCGTTGGCTGTTAAGTACACCGTCTTATCGTCGTCCGATAAAACTGGAATCATTTCATTATCCAGCTTAATAGCAAGTTGATAGTAATTATAATCTTTGCCACCTAGCGCTTTATCCATACGATAATACCAACCTGCAATTTTTTCACCCCAATACGGATCAGAAGCATACTTCACATTCATACCACTTGCCTTGTTTCCAACATGGGCACCAAAATATCTAAAATCATCAAGCGCATCTGTGTATCCCCAAGACATATAACGCTGCGCGTGATAATAGACTCCATTTCGTACACTCGTGAACATCGTTGCATTTCCATAAGGATTGTTATCCGTTGCATTCATTCCAAACGTATTATTCTTTTCAATTGAAATCTTACTTCGACCTTGACCACTTTCATGAAGCGCCATTGAAAATTCAAGACCACCATTGATTCCAAACTCTTCTTGGGCTGCAATAAAACTTTCACCCTCACCAACTAACTGACTTTCGTTAGTATTTGCAGGATAGCTAGTCGGTTTTAACGTATAACCAAGTTCATTTAAATAGGTATTTAACTCATCAAAGCTATAATTAGTTTTTGAACGATAAGGTAGATACTGAAAATAATTATAATAAGGATCATCCAAATTCAAAGCATACTGCTTATCAGCTGTAATCTTAGTCCAATCATCATAAAAATAGTTGCCATCATAACTATAATACTTCTGATTCTCAACCATAAAATCAGGTGCTTTCCCAATAATGACTGATGACGAGGCTAATTCATCACGCACATCCTTAGAAATATGATGAACTAAGTCCTCCCCCACCACTTCATAATAAGAAACGTTTTGAACCTGATTGCTAGGAACAATATTTACCCACGTTTCACTCCCACTTGGTGCATCATACAGCACATGTCTTGAAATCCATCCATCATATCCAGACATATAAACCTGGAAATCATCCTGCAATTCATCAAGCAAAAAAGCATCATCAATATAACACGCATTAATATAAGTATCTTGCTTAGCATTCGAACCAGCACGACTTTTTAAATTATGATTCGCACCACAAGACGTCGTTTTAAACTGAATAATAGCAGGAGTAAATGACATCACAATCATTCCATCATTTAAAACAACCGGAATATCCTCAAACACTAAGTTTCCCACACGTTCCTTAACTTGCTTCGCTTCATCAAACGTTTCAACACAAGCAACATGCTCAAATGTTCCATCAGACCTAGACATTGCAACCTCATAAAAATAAGGATCACAATAAGTACTCACCGTTTTCATACGAGTGGTTTCTTTTGCACTACTAGAGACTGTATTAATACTGTAATAATAATACGGACTAAATAAATCCATCAAAGATTCAAGAGAAAATAACTGATCAATTACCTGATGATAATTGGTTAATCCGCTAGGCGTATAACTTTCAAGTCTTTTTACTACTTCATCTACTGTTAAGTTAGGCTGATAATTAGTTTCTGCTAAAATTTCATCCTGATCCTTCAATATACTAAAAAC
>NZ_JAGAVR010000042.1:0-30245 GCF_017941855.1 Turicibacter sp.
ATAAAAAAACTCCCTCACGCACACGAGGGAGTTTTTTATGATCTTAAAAATAGTCCTTTACTAAAACAGAAATAAGGACTAAATTAAAATTTTAGAATAGAAAAAGTTTTCTTCGCATAAAAAAATCCCTTAAAAGATAAATCAAGGGATTTTTTAAATTTTATTATTGATTCGCAACGACAACTTTACCGTCTTCAATACGATAAATAACATCACTATGCTGCGCGACACGGTCAGAGTGAGTGACAACAATGATACATTTATTAAATTGATGAGCTAAAACACGGAATAAGTCACAGATTTCTGCTTCTGTTTGAGAATCTAAGTTTCCAGTCGGTTCATCGGCAAAAATCAGATCAGCTCCGGTAACAAGCGCACGAGCAATTGCGACACGTTGTTGTTCTCCCCCAGAAAGTTGTTTAATAAATTTATGAGCTTTGATTTTTGAAATACCAAGTTTCTCTAAAAATCCTAAGGCTATTTCACGTTTATTTTTAGGCATTTCATTATCTGTAATTTTCATCGCCATTTCAACATTTTCAACAGCTGTTAAATAAGGAATCAAGTTGAAAGACTGGAATACGATTGCCATATGATTACGACGATATTTCACAAAACCAATTTCTTGAATCGGTTTTCCGTCTACAATCACTTGGCCTTGTTGGATATCGTCAAGTCCCGCTGCAATTGAGAGTAACGTTGATTTTCCAGATCCAGATGGACCTAAAATAGAATAAAACTGTCCACGTTCAAACGTACAATTGACATCTTCAAGGACAATACGGCGAATATCACCGTCAACATAAGCATGAGAAAGATTTCTTAACTCTAAGATAGACATTATAAGGCACCTCGCTTTATCGAATGGTTAAAATAGTTTTTGGATTATATCGCATGATGAAGATAATCGGAATAAAGGTACTAACAGCAACAACTAGAAGTCCATAGGCCATTAATTCAAGATAAACAATTGGATCGAGTTCAATATTAAAGCTTGTGACGAAGTCAGTATATTGTAATGTTGAGCTTTCGTTACTATACATTTGCTCAGGAACATAAATATTAAAATTATTTGATTGCGTCATCGCGCTTTCCATTTGGGTTTGTAATAGTTGTTGTCCGTAGTATTTAGCGATAAAATTACCAGAAACAATTGATAAGCTAAAGGCTACTAAGGCAATAATTAATAACTCGCTCATTAATTGACCAATGACTTTAAGTTTACTTTCACCAAGAGATAATAGAACCCCAATTTCATATTCACGGCTTTTTAACGTTAATGAAGTAATTAAACTTAAGATTAAAATTCCAGCTCCAAACACAATGTAAATAATTAAATTTGACGTTTGAGTCATGCTATCAATTGATTTAGCAATTGAATCATACGTTGAATTCCCAACTTTTAAAACATGATATTCAGAAGGTAATAAGCGTGTATTATCTTCGATAAAATCACGCACTTTTAGAGGATCTTTTAATAAATAACCGATGGTATTCGGTTGAACTTCACTATATTGCTCTAAATATTCGTCTGCTTCTTCTTGTGTCCAATACCCCTGGGCAATACTTTCTTGAATTGATTCCTTTTGTACTTCAAAACTTAACTCATAAGCGACATTATAAGGCACATAAATTTGAGTCGCCACACGTTCTGTCATCCATGTGTCATTTTGGTCGGCTGCACTTAAATTTCGATAAATTCCAACAATTTCAAAATCATTTTCAGTTGTACTTGGAAGTGCTGCTTCTTCAGCATCCCAAACCATTTTGAAATCGACAGGGAGCGTATCTCCAACAGATAAATTATTTGCTTTAGCAAGGTTTTCTTCAATAACTAGCACATAATTGCTATTAGCGACATCATCTTCATTAATTCCACGTCCATCTACAATTTCAATCGTTCCACTGGCTACTTTAAATTCACTAGAACTTGATCCTAACATTTCATAGTAATCTGGTTCTTGGAACGTTTCAGTATTTCCTTCTGAATCAGTACTTGTAATCCAATTTCCCCCGCCTTGGCTATTAGGATCTTTGTATGCCTTAATTGAACGAATTAAAGCAGTTGATTGTGTACTTAAATCAAAAGCTTCCACATCGTTTGAACGACCAATTTCAAGGGCAGTCTCGAGCGAAATGTTTGGCATGGGATCTGTTTCCGAGTCAACAAATCCAAGCTCTTGAGCACGCCAATATCTATCATAATCTTGAGTGTAATAAATGATAGGAGTCATTTGACTAAGTGTTGCATTGGTTGCCTTCTCAGTCCCTTTAAGAATAAAAATTCCTGTTACGATGAGATTGGAAATGACAAACATAACTAAAAAAATCATTAATGATTTCATCGGCTTACGAATATTTTGTTTCCAAGCACGAAATAAAAAATCCATGTATAGTTCTCCCCTTTATAATAAAAATAATGGATAAAATAATAAAACTTACCATTTCATCTGTTTTATATTTTATCATAAAGAGTAGCTAGAAACGTGTCTGAGTCATTAAATTAAGAAATTCTTAAGAATTAAAAAAGTAGCACCGAAGTGCTACTTTATCACTTATTTAATTGTAACAAATCGATTCAATGGAAACACCTCATTTAACATATCACTTAGTGTTTGAACAAAAGTTAACTGATACACGAGATTTATAACAAACTAGTGCTAAACCAGTACAACGGAAACACCTCATTTACGTTATAGTGTTAAATCATACACAACCACATCATTTATAATAAATCAGTGAATAAACGGTACAATGGAAACACCTCAATTACGCTCATTTAGCGTTTTATAGTACAGAAGCAAACACCACATTTATAACAAATTAGTGCTTAATCAGTACAACGGAAACACCTCATTTATGATGATTTAGTGTCTATTAGAATCAATTGTTAAAGTTGGCGGATTGGATTTCATGTTTTATCCCTCGCATTTTTGATAATAAAATCGTGATAACAACTTAAAACTTTGGCGGATTAGCTAACATAACATCATCCTCACATTCTACAAAAACTGCAAAACATTGAGTAACAGTAAGTGCATAATCAAGAATTTCTAATTAAAGAAAATTCAACTCCAAAAACGTTGGTGGATTAGATTCCATCCTTGATCCCTCACATTTCTTTAAGAGTTTGTGACACTGGATCTTTCGTGTTTTTCACGGTAATAATTTTATCAAAACTTTGGCGGATTTGCATTCATCTTGATCCCTCACGTTTAATTAGAATTTGACGTGATATTTAAATAAGTTGGCGGAATATCGTTCATGTTATGACCTCACAGTCTTGTTTGATAAAACGGACCTTGACGCTTTGACATGAAACAGTATACCTAGTTTAATTATTGTTGGTTTTGAGAAGCACCTAATTGTGATTGAGCTTGTTTCACTAAACGTTTAGTGATTTCACCACCAACAGATCCGTTTTGACGAGCTGTAGCATCAGCTCCTAAAGTAACACCTTGTTCACTAGCAATCTCATATTTCATTTGATCGATAGCAGCTTGTGCTGATGGGACAACTAATTTGTTTGATGAGTTGTTTGAATTGTTTGTCATGTTGTTCACCTCCTGACAATAAATATAATATCCATCCATCGACAAATTCATACGAATCTATCGATGGAAATTTATTCATATTTTTTAGAAGCTTAGTAGTAAAGAAAATAACGTTGGCCCAATCGTTATTTTTGTGAAGTTCCACTCATTTGTTGCTGTGCCATTGCAACTAAACGTTTCGTAATTTCACCACCGACTGAACCGTTAAGACGTGAAGATGTATCAGCACCTAATTCGACACCAAATTCGCGAGCAATCTCATATTTCATTTGATCAAGAGCAGCTTGAGCACCAGGAACCACTAATTTATTACGACTTGACATATTAATAACCTCCTGTAATGGTAATCTTGAATGATACTTCTGTTTCTTTTTCTTTAAAACTAAATTTAAATCCGGTTATTTTAAGTTTTGTTTAGCTTGGGCAATTAAACGTTTTGTAATCTCACCGCCAACAGCTCCATTTTCTTGAGCTGTTGCAGTACGTCCAAAGTTAACACCAAGTTCTTTAGCAATTTCGTATTTCATTTGATCCACGGCTTCTTGAGCACCAGGAACGATTAATTTATTACGAGTAGCCATAGGGGGCACCTCCCGATAGATATCAATTGTAACTTTAATGACAATTGAAGTTGAATAACAAAACCTTTAAATTAAATTCATAACTATTTTTGGTTAGTATAGCTTGATCCAAGTTGTGATTGAGCTTGTTTCACTAAACGTTTAGTGATTTCACCACCAACTGAACCGTTTTGACGAGCTGTAGCATCAGCCCCTAAAGTCACACCTAATTCACTAGCAATCTCAGCTTTCATGTTATCAATTGCAGCTTGAGCACCAGGAACCACTAATTTATTACGGTTTGCCATGATTGTCACCTCCTGACAATCATAATTTGTGCAGATTCGACAAAATAATACACTTAAATAAATATTTTTTTAAAAAAATCAGTTGTAAGATTCAAAAATAGTGTATAGTAAAGAAGACGAATTAAATAAACAATCAATATAATAGGTGATGAGATGTTAATTGAATCAAATAATAACCCTAAATTTAAAAAATGGGCGAAACTAAAACAAAAAAAATATCGATACCAATCTCTTGAGTACATTGTCGAAGGGGAACACTTAGTTTTAGAAGCTATTAAAATGAATGTCGTGAAAGAAGTCTTAGTTAAAGAAGGAACAACTCTTCATTTAAACGAAGATTATCATGCCGTTTCAAATATTTATCTTTTAAAAGAAAATTTATTCGACCAAATTGCTTCAACCGAAACACCCCAACCGATCATGGCTGTCTGTGAAATGAAAACAATGAACATTAAAAACCAACATCGTTTGCTATTACTTGATCGAGTGCAAGATCCAGGCAACTTAGGAACATTACTAAGAAGTGCGGTCGCATTTGGATTTGATGGAGTCATTCTTGGAGATGGATGCGTTGATTTATATAATGAGAAAGTGATTCGTTCAACGCAAGGTGCCATTTTTAAATTACCTATTTTGAATCAAAACTTAGAAGAAGCTGTGACATCATTAAAAGAACAAGGGGTTCGAATTTATGGAACGAGTCTTCAAAATGGTCGTCCTTTAAATGAAATAGAAGAAACGATGAAAATGGCTTTCATTCTTGGAAATGAAGGAAGTGGCGTTTCAAAAGAGTTATTAAGTTTGACAGATGGAAATATTTTTATTGAAATGAGTGAAAATATTGAATCTTTGAATGTTTCGATTGCTGGAAGTATTATAATGTATCGTTTTCGTCAATAATAAGGGTGAATGTTTCCCATACTAAATAGTGAACAACACAATTATTCATCATATACTTTACTCTCGATATAAATTGTGTTACAATATTTTCACATAGTATTGCGTGTAAGAGTGGGGCTTCCCACTCTTTTGTATTATGGTCAAAATGTTTGAAAGCGGTGAAATTCTAATGTCAAATATCGTTGCAAAAACAGAAGAATTAGTTAAACCAATTTGTGAAGCTAATAATGTTGAATTAGTTGATGTTGAGTATGTAAAAGAAGGTCAAAACTTCTTTTTGCGCGTGTATGTTGATACACCAGAAGGAATCGACATCGATCAATGTGCTGATGTAGCAGAAGCACTAAGCGAGAAACTAGATCAACATGATTATATTGAAGATGAGTACATGTTAGAGGTTTCATCACCAGGTGCTGAACGTCCTTTAAAAACAAAAGAAGCCGTTGCTGAATCAATTGGTGCGTATATTAATGTAAAGACGTATAAAGCAATTGATGGACAAAAAGAGTTTGAAGGACATCTAATAAAATTTGAAGAGGATATTTTAACTCTTGAAGTTTTAGTGAAAACACGTAAAAAGGTAGTTGAAATACCTTATGATAAAGCTGCGAAGGTTCGTCTTGCGATTAAATTTTAAGGAGGATAAAAAAGGATGAATACGAAAGAGTTTTTTGCTGCTCTAGAATTACTTGAAAAAGAAAAAGGTATTTCTAAGGATATTATTATTGAGGCATTTGAGCATGCATTAATCAGTGCTTATAAAAAGAATTTTAATCAAGCGACAAATGTTAAAGTTGAGATTAACGAAGTCACTGGAACAGTGAAATTATATCAACAAAAAACAGTGGTTGAAGAAGTGACAAGACCACAAGAACAAATTAGCTTAGATGAAGCAATGCGATTAAATCCACACTATCAAGAAGGGGATATCATCAACTTCGAAGTAACTCCTAAAGATTTTGGACGTATCGCGACTCAAACAGCTAAACAAGTCGTGAAACAACGTATTCGTCAAGCAGAACGTGATAACTTATTCCAAGAGTTCAAAGATCGTGAAGGTGAAATTGTAACTGGAATTGTTGTAAAAGATGATGGGAAACATGTTTTTGTAGACTTAGGAAAAATTGAGGCATTACTTCCAATACGTGAAATTATGAATCCAGATGAAATCAAACCAAATTCTCGTATTAAAGTGTACATTAGTAAAATTGAGTCAAAAAATAAAGGACCTGTGGTATATGTATCACGTAAAGATCCAAACTTAATTAAACGCTTATTTGAATTAGAAGTCCCAGAAATCTATGATGGAACAGTTGAAATTATGTCTGTTGCACGTGATGCTGGAGATCGTACAAAAATCTGTGTGGCTTCAGAAGATGAAAATGTCGATCCAGTAGGAGCATGTGTAGGTCCATCAGGACAACGTGTTCAAAACATTGTAGACGAGTTAAACGGTGAGAAAATTGATATCATTCAATTCTCTAAAGATCCAGCTGTATTAGTGGCAAATGCTTTAAGTCCAGCTCAAGTGTCAAAAGTTGTCGTGGATGAAGCAAAAAAAGCAACAGTTGTCCTTGTTCCAGATAACCAATTATCATTAGCAATTGGTAAGCGTGGACAAAATGCTCGTTTAGCTGCTCAATTAACAGGATGGAAAATTGATATCAAACCTGAATCAGAAGCAGATAATTTAGGTATTGAATTATAATTCTAAATCGCGCAAGGAGGTCGCTCAATGAAACAAAAGAAAATCCCTATGCGTAAGTGTGTCATTACAGGTGAACAACAACCGAAAAAAGATTTAATTCGTGTGGTTCGTGGAACCGATGGCGAAGTGTCAGTTGATCCAACTGGAAAGAAAAATGGACGTGGTGTTTATCTTCATTTAACACCTGAAGTTGTCGCTTTAGCTAAAAAGAAAAATGTTTTAAGTCGTCATTTAGAAGTTGAAGTCCCAGAGACTATCTATGAAGAATTAGAGCAATTAGCAGGGAAGCAAATGAAATAGGTGATGTGAATGAATCAACAGTGGTTAAGTTTTCTTGGCTTAGCATTAAGTGCAGGAGCGGTTATCACAGGTGAACAAATGGTAGTGCAGGCAATTCAAGCTAAAAAAGTGCATTTAGTTATCTTAGCTGAAGATACGTCAGCTAATACGTTTAAAAAAGTAACGGATAAATGTCGCTTTTATAATGTTGAATGTGTGCAAAAAGCCGACAGCTTAGAATTAGGTCATGCCTTAGGAAAGGAATTCCGAAAAGTTGTCGGAATTACCAATCCCAACTTTGCAAAAGCATTAAGTAAGAAAATGAATGCATAAGAGAGAGGTGACATAATGAGGGTTCACGAATATGCAAAACAATTTAATGTTTCAAGTAAAGAGGTGTTGCAAGTTTTAGAAGAAAACAACATCTCAGTAAAAAGTCATATGTCAGTGTTAGGAGACGATGTTATATTGATGCTAGATAAAAATTTTAAAAACGAACAAGGTTCAAAAATCGAAGATGTAAACAACACAGAAAAAGAAACAACAAATGAGACAGACGATTTATTTAAATACGATGATTATTTAGAAGTTAACCGTCCAAAAATCACTAAAAAGAAAAAAGGTTCAAATCAAAAGAAAATTAAAAATGAAAAAAGCGATCGTATCGCAAACGTTCCAGTTAAAGAAGATGCTGAAGCAAACATTGTTTACTATAGTGAAGATTTAACAGTAGGTGAATTAGCAGAACGTCTTGGAAAATCAACTGGAGAAATCGTAAAACAATTATTAATGCTTGGAATGATGGCAACAGTTAACCAAACATTAGATCGTGAAACAGTTGAATTAGTAGCTGAAGAAGCTGGATTCGAAGTTAAAGATAAAATCTTTACAGATGTGATTGAATTTGAAAAAATCGTTTTAGAAGATTCAGAAGAAGATTTAGAAAAACGTCCACCAGTTGTGACAATCATGGGACACGTTGACCACGGTAAAACAACTTTATTAGATGCGATTCGTAACTCGCGTGTTGTAACTGGAGAAGCTGGAGGAATCACACAACATATCGGTGCATACCAAGTAAATCATAATGGAAATGTGATTACATTCTTAGATACACCAGGACATGCTGCCTTCACTTCAATGCGTGCTCGTGGAGCACAAGTTACAGATATCTGTGTTCTTGTTGTCGCAGCAGATGATGGGGTGATGCCTCAAACAAAAGAAGCAATCGATCATGCAAAAGCAGCTGGAGTTCCAATTATCGTTGCGGTTAATAAAATGGATAAACCAACAGCGAACCCAGATCGCGTAATGCAAGAATTAACAAACTTCAACTTACTTGCTGAGGAGTGGGGAGGAGATACCATCTTCGTTCGTCTTTCAGCATTACAAGGTGAAGGAATTGATGAATTACTTGAAATGATTAACTTAGTATCTGAAATGGCTGAGTTAAAAGCGAATCCAAAACGTTTAGCGACAGGTACTGTAATCGAAGCGAAACTTGATAAAGGTCGTGGACCAGTTGCAACATTATTAGTTGAAAATGGAACATTACGTATTGGAGATTCAATCGTTGTAGGTAACACTCATGGACGTGTTCGTGCGATGGTAGATGATTTAAATAAACGTATTGAAGCAGCGGGACCATCAACTCCAGTTGAAATTACCGGATTAAATGATGTGCCACAAGCTGGAGATCGCTTCATGGTATTCCCAAGTGAAAAAGAAGCCCGCCAAATTGCAGAACAACGTACAGCTAATGCTCGTGAACTTGGAAACAAAGCTGGTAAGGCTGTTTCATTAGATGATTTATTCTCTCAAATTCAAGAGGGTGAGTTAAAAGAATTAAACTTAATCATCAAAGGTGACGTTCAAGGTTCAGTTGAAGCATTAAGCGGTTCATTACAAAAAATTGATGTAGAAGGTGCAAAAATTAACATTATTCGTGCATCAGTTGGAACAATTACTGAAACAGATGTAACATTAGCATCAGCTTCAGGAGCAATCATTATTGGATTTAACGTTCGTCCATCAGCAGCAACTCGCCAACAAGCGGCAGCTGAAGGAGTAGATATTCGCTTACATTCAATTATTTATAAAGTAATTGATGAAATCGAAGCAGCAATGAAAGGTCTTTTAGATCCAGTATTCGAAGAAAAAGTAACAGGACAGTTAGAAGTTCGTCAAACATTCAAAGTTTCAAAAGTTGGAACAATTGCAGGATGTTATGTAACGGATGGATCGGTATCTCGTAACGCAAGCGTACGTGTTATCCGTGATGGAATTGTTGTTTTTGAAGGTGAATTAGGATCATTAAAACGTTTCAAAGATGAAGTTAAAGAAGTTAACTACGGTTACGAGTGTGGAATTACAATCGACCGTTTCAATGATATCAAAGAAGGAGATATCATCGAAGCTTACGTTATGGAAGAAGTAAAACGCGCTTAGTCATTGTATTTTAGATAAAAAGGGTGATTTGGATGTCACGCATTAGAGTGCAGAAAATTTCAAAACAAATCGAACGTGATGTAACTGATATCATCATGAACGAGATTAAAGATACAAAAATAGGATTTGTAACAGTTACAGGAGCAGAAGTGACTAATGACTTATCATTCTGTAAAATTTACTATTCAGTCCTTGGTGGAGAAAATCGTCGTGAAGCTGCGACTAAAGCATTAATTCGCTCAAAAGGATTTATCCGCTCAGAATTAAGTAAACGATTATCAATCCGTAAAGTGCCTGAATTGATTTTTGAAATTGATGAATCAATTGAATATGGTAATAAAATTGACACGATGTTAAATGAGTTACGTCGTCAAGGTAAAATGTAGTCATGAAAAGGTGCCTTCTTTTAGAAGGCACCTTTTTTATAGTTTAAAACTTAAGATTCCCTTGTTTTCGACATCGAAAAAATGATAAAATAACATGATAACTGACAAAATAGGTGAGAAAAAATGGCGAAAAAAATAATTATGGGGATTTGTATTAGTATCATTTTAGCAGGATTTAGTTGGTTCTTTATAAATGGAGAATTTGATTCATCTGCTATCACGGTATCATCATATGATATAGTAGTCGGAACAGAAGCTGGAGATGTCATTCAGCAAGGTGATACCATTATTAACTTAGCAAGACTAGAAGAATTTTATAAAAATATACGACGAGAAATCGATGATGAAATGACGATTGCGATTGTCCATTCTCAACATAACATTGATTTATACGAATTAATCTTTGAGAACAATCAATTGAAGCTTTATTATGATATTGCTCAAGATGAACAAGGACGAAAGGAATATAAAATTAAAATCTATCAATCCATTAAAAAGATTTTAAAAGGAAATCAAGTGATTTATAAATTAGTAAATGAAAATGAAGAACGTCCGTTTTTAGCTTATAATTTGAAATAATCATTAACATATTCGGAGATATAAGTCCAACTAAGTTTTTCAAACTTAGACAATGTTTAGTTTATGCCCCTATTGGTTGAGGATAGCACCTCGTAGGCAGGTATCCCCTATACAATGTCACCCCACCAAAGATGGAAATAAATCGTGTGGTGGGACCCTATTACCAAAAAGATTTAGCAACTAAGACTCTTAATTTATTTATGAATTATATCTCTATTTCAAGATAGACTAATCCTAGAATCTTTGTTAGTATAAAAACTATCGAAATCCTAGGATTTTTTAGTAGAATTAAAAGGTGGGACCTGAATGAATCAATTAATTAAAGATAAGTTAGCCATCCTTCCGATGAATCCTGGTTGTTATTTGATGAAAGACGCCAAAGGACAAGTCATCTATGTTGGAAAAGCGAAACGTTTAAAAAATCGCGTTAAATCTTATTTTATTGGAACTCATAATGGGAAGACAGCACGATTAGTTCGTGAAATTGTCGATTTTGAATACATTATTACCTCTAGTGAACTCGAAGCCCTAGTTCTTGAAATCAATCTGATTAAAAAATATGATCCAAAGTACAATATCATGTTGACGGACGATAAACATTATCCGTATATTAAAATTACAAACGAGGTCCATCCTCGCCTAGTGACAACCCGTAAAATTAAAAAAGATGGAGGTAAATACTTTGGTCCATATCCCAATGCTCGTGCCGCGAATGAAACCATTCGGTTATTAAATAAATTATATCCGTTACGAAAATGCCATACGATTCCTCAAAAGGTTTGTTTATATTATCATATTCATCAATGTTTAGCACCTTGTGAATTTAAGATAACACCAGAAGACTACAAACCGTATATTGAACAAATTACACGTTTTTTAAAAGGTGATTATTCCGATGTTAAAAAAGATTTAGTGAGTCGAATGGAAGAAGCAGCTGAAAAGTTAGAATTTGAGCGAGCGAAAGAATACCGAGATTTAATCGCGAACATTGAAGCGACCGTTGAGAAACAAAAAATGACGATGAATGATTTTATTGATCGAGATGTGTTTGGATATTATACGATGAATGGATTAATTTGTGTCCAAGTTTTCTTCATTCGTCAAGGAAAGGTCATTGAACGTGAAGTGTCTATTTTTGATGGCATTGAAGATACAGAGGAAGCTGTTTTAACGTTTATCGGTCGCTTTTATCAAGGCAATAATTTAAAACCGAAAGAAATTTTTATTCCAGCAACACTCAATCAAGAGTTATTAAGTCAATTATTAGATATCAAAGTCATTGTTCCAAAAATTGGTGATAAAAAAGAATTAGTTGAACTAGCCATGAAAAATGCTGAAATGGCATTAAGTGAAAAACTCCAATTAATTGAAAAACAAGAAGAGAGAACCTTAAAAGCAGTTGAACGGTTAGGAGAAGTGTTAAATATTCCAACACCACATCGAATTGAAGCATTCGATAACTCCCATCATCAGGGGATGGATGCCGTCTCAGCGATGGTTGTGTTTACAGATGGACGCCCGGATAAAAAACAATACCGAAAATATAAAATTCAAACAACATCGGATGGAGATGACTATCAAGCAATGCGAGAAGTCATTTATCGCCGTTATTTTAAAGTATTAAATGAAGATTTGCCAGCCCCAGATTTAATTGTTATTGATGGTGGAAAGGGACAAGTGGCTATTGCACAAGAGGTTCTCTCTTCCTTAAATATGACCATCCCCGTCGTTGGACTGGTTAAAGATGAGAAACATAGAACATCATTCTTACTAGATGGGCGTGATATGGAAGAAATAAAACTTCCGACACGTTCAAATGTCTTCCAACTTTTAACGCGTATTCAAGATGAAGTCCATCGCTTTGTCATTGGATTTCATCATCAGTCGGCTCAAAAGCGAACGCTAACGTCTATTTTAGATGAAATTCCAGGTGTTGGGCCGAAACGTAAACGATTATTAATTCAAAATTTTGGAACACTTGAACGAATGGTCGAAGCAGATGAACAAGAGTATTTAAAACTTGGCTTTCCTGCTGAAGTCATCCGTAGAATTAAGACGTTTATCGCCGAAGAAATACAGAAAAAATAGTCACTTGGACCACTCAATTTATATCACTATTCCCCTACAAAAACATAAGATATACTAGATACAGGCTCACTTAAGAGCCGTATCGCTCGAGGATAATGACTACCTCAAAAGAATGGGGGTAGAAAGGTTGAACAAAGGTCAGTCAATTTTAACTAAACGTGAACAAGAAATTTTCAATTTACTTGTTAGAAATATGACAACAAGTGAAATTGCTGAAGAATTGAAAATCAGTGAAAAAACAGTTAGAAATCATATCTCAAATGTTATTCTAAAATTAAATGTCAAAGGACGCTCACAGGCCATTATTGAGCTTTTGAAATTGGGTGTCATTGAGTTATAAAAAATCACCACCAGCTACTGGTGGTGATTTTCATTACCACTAAAATAGATGGATTATCATTCACTTCCTTTAAAAAGGTTTGAACGCGAGTAGATTAAAGCCAAAAAGTGTATTATAATAAAAGGGAATAGAGAAATCACGCTAAGTGATAACAATATCATATTTTTCTAAGATGATGAATTTGTTTGATGGAAGTGGTAATCATGCTCGGACATACCGGAGTTATTTTAAAAATAAATATGAATGACTATAAAATATGGATTAATGAAACGTGTTTTTCTTATGAAAATAAATTACATGTGACCAACTCAATGATTGGACAAACCGTTCAGTATAGCTTAAACCAAACGGGAATGATTAATCATCTTGAATTAGTCGTTCAAAAAACCAAAGAGTTAAAAGGAAAAATTCAGTCGATGAATTTATCAATTCCTCGAATTTCTTTGCACACCGATGGACAACTTTTACATTTTTACGTGCCACATCGATACTTAGAACTGGTGAAACGTCACTTTAAACCAGGGGATTTTATGCATTTTTCTTATAATCCAACCGAATTTAAACTGGGAAAAGCATCTTATTTTGTGATTACAGGAATCAAAAGTGATCCACGTAAAAAGATGGCGAATCCTCAACAAGTCAAAAATGAATTGAGACAGACCATTAATTTATTAATGGACTCCCCTTTTTATGCCTTTTTAGATTTAGAATTTTCAATGAGTGGACCTGAATATCGTGGAACTAAATTCATACCGGAAATTATTCAATTTGGATTAATCATAGCCGATGCCGAGGGAAATCTCGTGGAAAAATTCTCAGCGTATGTAAAACCAACAATCTTCCCACAAATTTCAGGTAAAACACAAGAATTTTTAAAAATTACAGATGCATCTGTCGCATATGGCATTACTTATTTAGAGTTTTATGGTTACATTAAAGAAGTCATTGCACGATATAACCCATTATTTATTGTATGGGGTGTTTCTGATGGATTTATTTTGGAAAACTCATATGTGATTAATGGAGTAAAACCTTTATTTGAGACCAATCAATTAATCGACCTACAACGCATTCATCGACAATATTACCAAATCGGGCAAGATATTGGGCTATATAATGCCATTCGAAGTTATGAAATTTTAACTGGGACGCAAATTCATGATGCGATTGTCGATGCTTTAGTTTTACATAATATTTTTTATAAGTTTAAATCGATTATTTTGGCGAATGAGCAGTATCCATTTAAGGAAAACTATCAAAATATCATGAATAATCGCTTAGGTTAGTTCAAAAAAGATAACTTTTTATCAAAACAAATGAGGAAATGACAAGTATTCACGACTCATTGGTTTGATGGATAGAATGGTTATCTTTTTTTTTATACCCTCATATAGTTAGATATAAATTCAAGCGAGGTGAAAGCAATGAAAACGAATTGGTTGAAAAAATTGACACTACCAGTCTTAGCCATGGCATTCGTCTATTACTTAACAAAAAGTGGAGAAGACCCAGCGACCAAAAACTTAGTTCAAAACATTACGAATCAACAAAGTACATTACAAACAAGTGAAATCAGTGAAGACTGTTACGAAGTTTACGCTCTTCATGATTCAGGGTACATGGTTAAAACATATGTTGAAAAAGGGGAAGAAACAGATCAAGTTCAAGCGGTATTCGATTTATTAACCATTAAATCAAATCAATTACCACTTAAAACGACATCTTTGATTTCACCGATGACTGTGCTAAATGACTATACCCTAAACGATGGAACCTTAACGTTAGATTTATCAAAAGAATTCCTTAACTATGATGCTAGTCAAGAGCAACAAGTTGTTGAATCTTTAGTCTGGAGCTTTACTAGCCTTGAAGGTGTAGATCGTGTTAAATTTGAAATTGATGGACAACCCGTTTCCAATCTAAATGGAACCCTAGCTGTTGAACGTGGTCTGACTCGCCAAATGGGAATAAACCTAGAAATGGATACGAATAATTTAGATAACACACAACTAGTGACGCTATATTTCATGACAGACGACACTCAAAACGGATTACTTGTTCCAGTCACACGATTAATCCCTAGTAGCGTAGATCCAGTGAATTATGCCATCGACTCATTAATCCAGGGATCAGTGGGGGGTGAGTATATCAGCGTCTTTGATAACCAAACGACATTAATGACAGAACCAGTGATTGAAAATGGAGTCATTACGCTTAACTTTAGTTCAGATTTATACTATGACAATAACCAAACCGTTGTTTCTTCTTTAATGCATGAACAGTTAGTCATGACCTTAACAGAATTCGATGGAATTGAAGCTGTCTCAGTTTTAATCGATGGAAACTCAAAAATTGTTGATGATACTTTACGTTCAGTTGCTATTCCAACAAGTCGTAATATTTTTGAACCTGTAAATGACGCCATATCAAAATAGAATATGTTATAATGAATAAGACAGTTTCAAAACAACAAGCAGGTGATAAAACATGAGAACTAATGAACGTAAAAATAATGAACTAAGACCCGTCGAATTCATTCCAAATTATATTATGCATCCAGAAGGAGCTGTTTTAATTTCAGTTGGAAACACAAAAGTGATTTGCACTGCAACGATTGAAAATAAATTACCCCCTTTTATGCGAGGACAGGGAAAAGGTTGGATTACAGCTGAGTACTCTATGTTACCACGCGCGACGAATACACGTAATGTTCGAGAATCAGCTCGTGGAAAATTATCAGGTCGTACGATGGAAATTCAACGTTTAATCGGTCGTTCTTTACGTGCCGCTGTTGATTTAGAAAAACTAGGTGAACGTACGATTTGGATTGACTGTGATGTGATTCAAGCAGATGGTGGAACACGTACAGCGTCTATTACAGGATCAGTTGTGGCAATGAAATTAGCTTTCGATAAATTAGTAGCAGAAGGTGTTTTAAAAGAATCTCCTCTTAAAGAACATTTAGCGGCAATCTCAGTTGGAATCAAAGATGGTGAAGTCATTTTAGACTTAGACTACGAAGAAGATTCAAGTGCAGAAGTCGATATGAATGTGATCATGACTGAGAGCGGACAATTTGTTGAAATCCAAGGAACAGGTGAAGAGGCGACGTACTCACATGCTGAGTTATTACAAATGCTTGACGTTGCAAGCCAAGGAATTAAACAATTAATTGAAGCTCAAAAACAAATCGGTTAATAGGAGACTAAAACATGAAAGAAGTCATCATTGCGACACAAAACAGTGGAAAAGCAAAAGAATTTGAACATATTTTCAATCGTTATAACATTCAAGTTAAATCATTACTCGATTTAGGTGACGTCACTGAAATCGAGGAAAATGGTGAGACATTTGAAGAAAACGCCTTAATCAAAGCGCGTGAAATAGCAAAAAAATATAAAAAATTAGTCATTGCAGATGACTCAGGGCTAGAAGTTGATGCCTTAAATAAACGCCCAGGTGTTTATAGTGCTCGTTATGCTGGAGAAGATCGTGATGACGCCAAAAACATTGATAAAGTCTTAACAGAGCTTGAAGGGATAGAAGAAAAAAATCGTAGTGCCCGTTTCGTTTGTGCCCTTGCTCTTGTCACAGAAAATGGTGAAGAATACGTCGTTCGAGGAGAGTGTGAAGGTCAAATTTTAACACATCGCCAAGGAAACGAAGGGTTTGGATACGATCCAATCTTCTATCTACCATCCATCCAAAAAACAATGGCCGAGATTCCAAAAAGCGAAAAAAACGTCTTAAGTCATCGTGCGGATGCCTTCAAGAAGTTAGAAAATGTCTTAATGGATTTAATGTAGGAGACGGATATGTTACTTGTCATTGTAAGTGATAGCCATGGCGATACAAACGCTTTATCATTAATACGTGAGCGCCACCTTTTAGACGCTGACCTACTTATTCACTGTGGAGATTCGCAGTTACCTGCAAATCATCCGTTATTAAACGAATATCTGAGTGTTTTAGGAAACTGTGATTTTGATAAAAACTTATTAAAAGAACGCATCGAACCTCTTACACTTGGTGCTCGTTTATTCATAACGCACGGGCATCTATACGACGTTAAATATTCATTAACAAGACTTTATTATCGTGCACGAGAATTGGATGCTAACATCGTATGTTATGGTCATTCTCATTGCATCGGGGCAGAAATGGTAGACGGCATTTTATTTATGAATCCTGGAAGTGTTGTCTTACCAAGAAATACAAAAGAAAAAACATATGCCTTACTAGAGATTAGTGAGACTTCATTTGAACTGAGCTATCATGAAGTTCAAAGTGGTAAAGTATTAGTCAAAGAAAGCTTTAAACGATAGAAAAGAAAGGTAGGGGGTCTAATGCAGGAAAATTATCAATATTATCTAAATCAAAAAGCGGTGGCTTCGCATTATTTAGAATTAGGAAATGTTTTGAAAGCATTAGAGCATTTTAATAATGCCTACCATACATCATTTGGGACAGAAGATTTAGATTTAATGTTAGACTTAGCATTTTTATATGATGAAATCGATGATCGTAAGAAAGCACTTGAATTATTTTATGAGATGATTAAAATCGACAGTGAATTTCCAACCTCTTATTATGGAATCGCTACGATCTATGATGATGATGAAGAGTATGAAAAAGCAATTTATTATTATCAAAAAACAATCGAGCTTGATCCAGAATACGAAGCAGCACATTTTTTCTTAGCTAACATTTATGACGAAACAGATGAAATTGAAAAAGCGATTTATCATTATGAAAAGACACTAGAACTTGATCCAAACTATTTTTATGCCTATATTAATCTGGGATGTATTTATGAAGCTCAAAATCAAAACTTAAAAGCTTACCATTATTTTTATAAAGCCTATAGTCTTGATCCAACAGATTACACGGCATTATTTAATTTAGGAGTCGTTTGTCGTAAGTTAAATCAAGTCAAAGAATCGATTCGCTATTACCGTAAGTCGCTGCAAAGTAATCCTGAGTATTCGTTTACCTATTTAAATTTAGCTATTTTATATAAAGAAGAATATCATGACTATTTAGAAAGTATTAAAATTTATACAGAAGGGATTCAATATAATCCAAATGTATCCGTTTTATATTATAATCGTGCTTGTTGCTATGCGTTAATGGAAAACAAAGAAGCAGCACTTGAAGATTTAATCATTGCTAATCAACTGAGCCCAAGCTTATTAGAATACATGGAAAAGGATGACGAACTGGTACAAGTTCGTCAAATGCCAGCCTATCAAAATGCTTTTAGTGTGAAATAAGACCGTTCTTTTACCGGTCTTATTTTTTTATTCTCAGTCATAATAGCTGTGGATAAATGAATCGTAACAGGTTATGGAATTGGCAAGTTAGATGATAATGCTATTTGAGGGTAAAGTCTTAAAACATGAACGAAAAGAAGTAAAATATGAGAAGGCTTACTTCGAAATATCGGTTATAATTTGAATCGTTTCTGAATAAAAATAGAAAAGTAAAATAAATGGAGGGGAAACATGAATTTTGTCGTTCTATCTGATTGCCATAGAAACCTGCCAGCACTACAGGTCATTATGGGAGTATTAAAAAGTTGCCCTCATGCATGATGCTATGTAAGAAGATGGAACCTTTAAAGCCATTGAGAAGGATAACTCACCACAGACGTTAGATGGGTTATTTAAAGAGATTGATACTGATTTGATTTTCTATGATCATTCACATCAAAAGTATGATGTAAATGTCGGTGCGAGTGGTTATATTAAAAGTAATCAGACGCATGATACGAGGTTGAGGTTTCAAGAGGATGGCTATGAGATTAATGTCAGATAGGTAAGTTATGAAAAACATAAGACATTAGAAAAAATGGATGAACTCAACCTGCTAGAATGCGAGTTTATGAAAGCCGTCTTTTTCTAAAAAGAGAGAATAATTCAATGAAAAAGGAGAGAAAAAATGAAACTAATGACTCATGCTTTAACAGAAGATCAAGCAAAAGTGATTGCAAGTTGGCGATATGAGGGAAAGTATGCTCTTTATAATTTACCAACTTGGGATGAGATGAAGGCGCAAAACTACGCACTTTGCGATGCAGTGAAACGTCAACGTTTCTTAGGATTTTCGCAGGAGGAGGGTGAGCTCATCGGTTTTATTAACTTACTTTGTGAAGAGGATCATGTGTTCTTTGGCATGGGCGTGCACCCTGATTATTGTAATCAAGGTTTTGGACGAGATATCATTGCGTACGCCATTAAGGAGAGCCAAAAGCGCCATGCTAATTTGCCACTTTTACTTGAGGTACGAACTTGGAATGAACGTGCCATTAGATGCTACCAGTCACAAAATTTTAAGATTATTGAGAAAAAGAAACAAGAAACCTACTTAGGACTCGGGGAGTTTTATGTCATGAAATATGAACATGACGATGAAAATTGTTAATTAAGTGGACGCTAATCTTAACTAGAAAGAATCGTTAGATTGTCGAATCATAGACCCTCTCTCATATGAATGATTTTAAGCAGACATCTCTTTCCTAGAGGTGTTTTTTTGTTTATTTTATAATAGGTATGGATAACTTTAAGGGTGGAATTTATTCAGAATGAGATTTAAGGCCTACTTCAAAAGCATAGACTGTTAGGATGAAATTAAAGCATTTGATGAGGGAGGTACTTCTTTTCAGTTGGTTAAAAATGGGGGTTATAGTGATTCGAAAATAATATCCATTAGTTACCCAAAAATATGAAACGTGAATCTTACTTCTATGGAGTGAAGTTAAAAGATTGAAAAGCTGAACAAATGATTCTGTTTTATGAGGTATCAAGGAGTCAGAGTTACGAACTTAGCATGATTCATCGCATTTATCAAAGAAAAGTCCCATTAAAAGAAGATCTTAGCTTTCATTTACGAATCAAATATCATTTCCATTAAATGACGGCAATAAGTCTTTTGAGAATGGGAATTATCGTGTTTTAATAATGTGTGTGGATAACTTATATGGTATAATAAGGAAAATCAGAGGAGGGATAGAATGTTAAATCATACAGGAACAAAAGTGATTGAAACACCAAGGTTAATCTTAAGACCATTCAAGATCAGCGATGCGTCTATGATGTATCAAAACTGGGCATCAGACGATGAAGTCACAAAATATTTAACGTGGCCAACGCATAGCGATATTTTCGTAACGAAGACCATTTTACAGATGTGGGTAGAGGGGTATAAAAATAAGGACTACTATCAATGGGCAATCGAGTTAAAGAAAACAGGTGAAGTGATTGGAAGTTTGAGTTTATTCAATATTAATAATCATGATGAAAATGCTGAAGTGGGATATTGTATTAGTCGTGATTATTGGAATCAGGGGATTGTAACTGAAGCTTTTAATGGCTTAATTAAACTAGCGTTTGAAGAGATTGGCTTTGCTCGTCTAACTGCGCGTCATGATGTGTTAAATCCGGCTTCTGGACGCGTGATGGAAAAATGCGGTCTTACCTATGAAGGAACACTTCGTAAAATTTCAAAAAATCAAGCAGGACAACTCGTCGACTGTAAATATTATTCGATTTTAAAAGAGGAATATGATGAGAAGCAGTTTTAATTTGAGAACCAATGATTAGCGATTAGGATAAGGAATGATCATTTTCAATGAGAGATGAGGGGAAACTTTCATCATTTTACTTACTTGGAGGAAGAAAAAATGAAAAAAATTATGGTAATTGGATGCTGCGGTAGCGGGAAATCAACCTTATCAAAACAACTCGCTAAAAAACTAAAATTACCACTTGTTCATCTAGATGTGTTAAATTGGTGTGGAAATTGGGAATGTGTTCCGCAAGAGACGTTTGATTCGTTACTATTAGAAGAGTTACAAAAAGAAGAATGGATTATTGAAGGCAATTACAATCGAACGATTCCAATGCGTCTAGAATATTGTGATACGGTGATTTACTTAGATTATTCAAGGTGGACGTGCTTATTAGGAGTTTTAAAACGTGTTATCAAAGGTTATGGAAAAACTCGTTCTGATATGGGGGGGAATTGTCCTGAAAGACTTGATTTCGAATTTTTAAAATTCGTATGGAACTTTAACCAAAATAATCGAGAACGCTACTTAAAACTATTAAGTGAACAATCTGATAAAAACGTGATTATTCTTCGTAATCGAAAAGAAGGTGCCACGTTTCTTAAAGAGATGATTGGATGAAAAATCGGATTGGAACCTCATTCAGGAGACGCTGAAACGACAGGATTTTGTGAGCAGGAGAGAAAAATTTAGCTCTTTATAATGGCCTGTATGGAGAACAAACCATTTGTTGCTAACGTCAGCGAATTGGTTAATTTCTAATTGTTATCACATCAAGTTAAGATGTCCTAAGTTTTACGATTAATCATGCGTTCAAACAAGAAGGATAGCCATTGGCTATCCTTTTAATCTATAAAAAGAATAGCTTCTATAATCAATAGAAACTATTTAAGGATAGAATGAATTTTTTTCTAAAACATGGTATTATGTGATGAGGATAAATAAAAGATAAAGGGGGATGGGAATGAATCAAAAACAAGTTATTTGTTATGTGATATTAGCTCTAATGTTTATCTTAGCCGGCTCTAGCAATGAAATACCGGATACATGTGTCGACCGAATTTTTGTTCCGCTACACGGGGCGAATTGGTCATTTCATTATGCCGGAATATTTTTGATGATCATTATTTATACCTGTTTTAAACAGCTTAATCTCCAAAAAGAGAATGCTTTTTTCAAAACAAGATGGCGACGTATCATAGCGACTTTTTTGTTTTTGAATCTTAGCACTCATACTGCAAATCTCACTGTCCAACTGTATAAAAGCTTTTCATCTGATTTAAGTTCGATTTATTTAAATCGTCAGGAATCTCATGTATTTGTGAATGGCCGTGAAACAGAGCTTAAGTTAGAGGGACAACTAGAACTGAAAAACTGTTCAAATGAAGAACAATGGTTTTACTTAACTATTACAATGCCAACGTTTGTGGAAGAGGCAGTCGGAATGAAAGATGTTATAATTAATCAAGCGTTTAATCTTCCGGCCAAAACCAAGCAAAGAATAACGATTGATGAAACGTTTAATATTCAAATGTCACCCTATTATTCCTTTAATTCTAACGCTTACGAATACACGTTATTCAATGAAAAAAGTGAAATCATTTTTAAAGGTAGCTTTGATCAGTATTTATTTCATTAATCAGCATCGGTGGCATCTCTTAAATCAAGAGATGCTTTTTTGATAGGTATCAAATGAAACTTTAAAATTTCAATGTGAAATTTTTGATTATCAGTGATATAATATTCTTCTGTGTTTAAAAAACAAAAGGATACGTTTAAAAAAGGAGGCGGTTCAACATGGCGAGAGCTTTATTGATTGCTGAAAAACCGTCATTAATGAGAGAAGTTCAGGCTGTTTATAAAATGATGAATTTTCCGGACCAAATTGATTTTAAATCATTTCGAGGGCATACGATGACGTTGCTTGCACCGGGTGATTATACACCGGAGTGGGAAAAGTGGGATTTAAAAACATTGCCGATGATTCCATCAAAATTTAAATATAAGGTCATTGAAAATGGTGATTATTTCAACATTTATCAAGATATTAAGAAAACAATTGAATTGGGAAACTATGATTATTTGATTAACTGTTGTGACCCGGGGCGTGAGGGACAATTAATATTTCACTCGGTTTATGAAAGCTTAGGTTGTCGTTTGCCTGTGAAACGTTTTTGGAATAATGGAATGACAGAACAGGCGATTATGGATGCCTTAAATCACATGGAAGATGATTTGAATACCCCACGTTTAAAAAATATGATTCATGCGAGTAAATTAAGAGCTGATTTTGATTGGCTCATTGGGATGAATTTTACGCGTGCCTTTTCAATAGGGGCTAATCAACGTAAAGCTTTACCACTTGGACGTGTGATGACGCCCGTATTAAATATGATTGCACAGCGTGAGATGGAGTTAAAAGATTTTAAACCGAAGCCATTTTGGGAAATTGAAGCTGATTTTGGTGAGTATAAAGGAACGTATTTCGATCATGATAATGAAAATGAAACGAAGTTTTTTGATAAAGAAAAAGCGGATGCGTTAATTCAAAGCTTACCGAATGTAGGAATGATTGAAAAGGTTGAAAAAAAGGTGGAGAAGAAATACGCTCCAAGTTTGCATTCATTGGCTGATTTGCAACGCGAGGCAAATAAGGTGTATAGTTTTACGATGTCTGAAACATTAGACATTGTTCAAGAACTCTATGAAGCTAAATACTTATCTTATCCGCGTACTGATTCAGCGTATATCACACAAGATGAAGCGAAGCGATTCCCGCAACTATTGGCGGCGATTAAAGAGATTCCGGATGTTTTGAAGTATGTACAGCCGATTTTAGATGAAGCGGGAGTCATCGAGAAAACGGCAAGAAATAAAAAGTATGTTGATGATAGTAAGGTTAGTGATCACTACGCCATCATTCCAACAGGGAAACCAGTAGATTTTAATCGCTTAAGCAAACGACAACAACAAATTATGAGTTTAGTAGCCAAGCGTTTTGTGGCTATTTTTATGCCTCCAAGTGTCGTGAATAAAACATCGGTGATTACAAATTGTAGTGGACGAAAATTTAAGACAAATGGAAATGAAGTCGTTGATAAGGGATATACTGTTTTATATAAAACCAAATTTAGTGAAAATAGTTTGCCATCACTTTTAGAAAATCAGCCGGTTTCTTTAACCGAAACAACACTAATAGAGAAGGCCACAACTCCCCCAAGCCGCTATAACGATGCCACGATTCTTGAGGCAATGATTAATGCGGGACGTTTTCTAGAGGATAAAGATTTAAAAGATGTTTTAAAATCGAGTGAAGGAATTGGAACTCCGGCAACGCGTGGTTCGATTATTGAAAAATTAATTAATTTAAAAATGATTGAACGTAAAAAGAAAACGTTCTATGCCACTGATTATGGAATTTCAATCATTCAAAATTTAAACGGGCATCTCGTTGCTTCTCCTGAATTAACAGCACAGTGGGAACAAAAATTAAAATCAATTGAAGCTTGTCAGCTAGAACCGATGACGTTTTGGCATGAAATGATTGAGTATATTAAAGTTGCCACAGAAGAGTTTAAACAAATGACGTATCAAATTCATGGAGTAGCAGCGACGTATACAAACTCTGAAATTAAGTTGATTGGAAACTGTCCAAAATGCGGTCAGAAGGTAGCGGCAGGTAAAAATTATTATTATTGTACGGAGTATAAAAAAACGTGCGATTTTATTAGTGGGAAAGCGATTCTTGGCACGAAAATTTCAGAAGCCAATATGAAAAAAATTCTTCAAGGAAAACCAAGTAATATCCTAACCTTTAAAAAAGTAGCGGCGAATGGTGAGAAAAAAACATGGAAAGCAGCCCTGATTTATAGTGCTGAAAAACAACAAGTGGTTTTCCATTTTGAAGATGAAGGACCTAAAGTTCCAACCAAACAATTGCATTTAAAGTGTCCGAGCTGTGGAAATACATTAAATGAAACAGGGAACTTTTATATGTGCCCTGAATATAAAAAAAGCTGTCAATTTATTATCGGAAAAACCTATTTTGGTGCTCCGATTTCCATTGAAAATGTGGAGCAAATGTTAAGGGGGCAGACAACGGAACCAAAACAAGTCACCTTCACCGATGGAACGGTTGCTCAGGGGGTTTTATATCTCGATGTTCCAACGAAAAAAATGAAATTTAAACGAATATAAAAATAAACGAAAATCATCAATTTTCTAAATAAAAAAGATTAATCTCAACTTAGTCAGTAGTTACGACAGTCAGATTAATCTTTTTTATTATGTTGCTCTATTTATAATCAGCCAGCAGAAGTTAAACAATGTTAAATATGGAGCGAGAATACTTACCAATCAAGAGGGAAATAATCCACTATTAAGAGGCAAGCGAGAGCTATTATTAAAAATAAATATATCTTATATAATTATTATTATTAAATTTCGCTCTGTTAGATAGTCAGGTTGAAATCTACATCGTTTATTTTAAATTAGTAAATCTATTCTAGTAACAAAAAAGTTGTTTAGTTTAGAGTTGACCATCCCATGGGGATCTTGAGATTAGTGTGGCATGAAAAGATTCAATAGCTATCTTTTGTAAGTACAACCTTCATTGTTAAAAAATCGAATGAGATGAAGGTCGATTCGCATGAAATCGTGGAATGATATTACTTTAATTTTCTAGAACTTTATTCTATACTCTTAAATCCTATTTAGAAATTTTTCGTCATATTTAATTTGATATATATCAATTGAAAATACATTTTTTTACTCTTATTGTTAAAACTATAATTAATTGAAATAATTTATTTAAATCATAAATATTTCAATGGATAGCGTATTTACTTGATAAAAAATATGTCGGTTTTAATGAAGGAGGAATTTAACTTATGAGTACTCTCAATAATAACAAACAACATAAATTCTTTTATGGGTGGGTCATTGTTGCAGCATGTTTACTTATTCAAGCCATACCATTTGGAGTCGCCTCTAACTTACCCCCTACTTTTACAAACTATGTTGTTAATGGAGAAGGGTTTAGTTATGCATCCTTTACCCTAATCTTTACGATTGGGACTGTTGTATCTGCTATTTGTTCGCCTTTTATAGGAAAAATATTTACTAAAGTCAATGTTAAACTATTATTTATCATCGGTTCTATATTTGTCGGCGGTGGATTTATGTTATACTCACTAGCTGGCAATAAACTAATTGCTTATTATATAATAGCTGCCATCGTTCAAGTCGGAAATGCTATTGTTTCTGCAATTGGAGTTCCTACACTGATAAATGCCTGGTTTAAGGTTAATAAGGGGAGAGCACTTGGGATTGCCTTCTGCGGTGGAGGAATAGGTAATATAGTTCTTCAAACGTTAGCAGGTAAATGGTTAACTGACCCAAATATAGGATATAAAGGAGCTTATTTAAGATTTGGACTCATCGCACTAATTGGTTCATTATTAATCTCTATATTTCTTGTCAGATTGCCTAAATCAGCAGATGAATTAGCCGCAAATGCTCCTAAGAAAAAATTAGAAGGGCAAGAAGATGTAGCCCATCATATAAGTTGGGGATATACAGTAGGTGAAACAACTAAAATGCCTCAATTTTGGCTAATAGCGGCTTCTTTTATCTTCATCGGATTCTATGTTAGTGGATTTGCTTTACAATTCATTCCTTATTTCCAAAGCTTAGAAGAAAAGAAAATATTACTGATTTCATCAGCTACATTAGCCTCTATGTTCGGATTATTTTCGATCTTTGGTAACATTTTGGGTGGGATTCTTTTTGATAAACTAGGATTATCAAAATCATTCCTATTGGCCGGAACTTTAGTCATTATAGCAGGGTTATGCTTATTATTTGTCGGAAAAATAAATGCACTTGGATACCTCTTTACAGGTGCATTCGGAATCTCAATGTTTTCTTATGTCATGGGACCTTCCTATATGACAAGCTCACTATTTGGAGATCGAGACTATGGATCTATTCTTGGATTTATCCAATTATTCTTTGCCGTTGGCTTTGCTGTCGGTACCCCAATTTTCAGTCTTATTTTAGAGAAGGCAGGATGGGCAACAGCATGGACTTCTTCGATTATATTTGCTGTTATTGCGTATGCAGGACTATTAATTGCTTCTTTATCTATACTTAAAATGAATAAAGAAAAAAATGTTCGTGAAACGAAAAGAATTTCTTAATAAAAAAATATTTTAGAGCGATTATCAAAGAAAAACCATTATCTCAAATCAGATTTAATCTGAACTCAGATAATGGTTTTTCTTTTGTACAATTTCTTTGCAACAATTGTGAGCGGGGGCCTGTTCCCTTTAAGGGATATTATCCTCGATGAATACAGGTGATGAAGGTGGAGATGAGTATCCACTTTCTATTAAATTTTGATTACGATAAGCGGTTTGAATTTAGAAAGCTTTTGGTATAATTCTATATGAACTAAAAAATTAAATTAAACGTATCAAGTTGACTAAAGTATAAGATTTTTCACGTTTTCTGATTAAATATATTTATTCATTTAATTAAGTATCTTTTTCTGTTGGAGTCTAAACTGATTAATTTAATACTGTCAATTAAGAAGTCATGATGATCACAAAAATGAATAGCACTGAAAATTACAACTTGCACAGATGGACTCTAATGTTAATATAATAGTGTAGTCTATGGTTGTATTTAAAAGAGATGCCTGATCGATTCAATTTTTATTATTTCTATAAGATGGATTCGCAGACATCTAAGATAAAAGAAATTCATGAATAGAGTTATCGGGATATATGAAAGCTTAAAGATTCAATGTTTTTTTATAAAGGGTTTAAGTTTATGATAGGAGGAGTAGATAGTATGAGCATTAGACATTTGCGAATTTTTATCATGGTTGCATCACTTAAGAATATGAGTGCAGCGGCAGAGAAGTTGTTCATTACACAACCATCGGTTAGCCAAGCAATTAAAGAAATTGAACATTATTATGGAGTGAAATTATTTGAGCGTTTATCAAAAAAGTTATATTTGACAGAAAGTGGAGAGTATTTATTAAGATATGCAACTCATATTGTTCAATCCTTTGATGAGATGGAAACGATGATGAAGAATAAATCGGACAATATTGCTTTGCGTATTGGAGCATCTATTACTGTAGGAAGTTGTTTGTTAAATCATATTCTGGATGATTTAGAAGAAGAAAATAATAAAATAACAACGCAGATTTATGTTCGTAATACAAAGGAAATTGAAAAAATGTTATTAGATAGTGAACTAGATGTTGCCTTAGTTGAGGGAACCGTGACCAGTAAAGATTTGATTTCGAAACCTGTTTATCAGGATAAGTTAATTATGGTAGTTGGAAAAGGGCATAAATTTTATAATCGAGATGAAATTAGTATTGAAGAACTTCAAGGAGAGGCTATTATTTCTCGTGAAGAGGGAAGTGGAAGTAAAACAATTTTTGATAATATTCTGAAAAGTAATCAGATAGAAGTCGATATTAAATGGAGTAGTACAGATACGGGGGCAATTAAGGATGCAGTACTGGAATCAAGAGGATTAGCTGTGTTATCTCGTCTTATGGTAGAGCGAGAATTGAAAAAAGGTACACTCCATGAAGTTTCTCTAAAAGAAGTATCTATGTTTAGAGAAATATTTGTCGTGTACCATAAAAATAAATTTATGTCTAAATCTTTAAAATGTTTTTTAGAGATTCTTTAAAAAATCATATAGATGATTGTTCCAATTAGACCTGATCCGAAAATAACTGGAATTGGACTTAACTTGAATTTACGAAGAGCAACTAAACCTCCTACGAATAAAGCAAATTCAACAATACGGAAGTTAGATAAGATAATTTCATGTTTCTCAGCTTGGAATAATGCTAATGTTAAAATAGATAAACCTGCTGATGAAATTAGTGAAACAACAGCTGGACGTAAACTAGATAAGATTGTTTGAACGCCTGAGAAGTTACGATATTTGTAGTAAAAGTGCGCAAGTGTTAAACAGATAATAAACGATGGAATAATAACCCCTAAAGTACAAATAAGTGCACCAGGTAATCCATTTAATTTTGTTCCAACAAATGTTGCAGCATTGATTGAAATAGGACCAGGTGTCATTTCAGCAATAGTTACTAAATCGGCGAATTCAGGAAGGGTCATTAACCCTTGGATATTAACAATTTGGTTTTGAATTAATGGGAGTGCTGCATATCCACCACCTACACTAAATAAACCGACTTGAATAAAACTCAAAAATAAAATCCAGATAATATTCATTAATCTACGCCCCCTCTATACCTTGTTTTTTAGATTTTTTTAAATCGATAAAAAGATTTAAAAAGCCAATTGCAAGACATAAGAAAATAACTGTCATTGCACTAATATCAAGTACGTAAGTCATAATGAACGTAATGACCATTAATGAAATATATACCGCATTTTTGGTTTTAATAACATTTTGAGCCAATTTGATAACAACATCACAAATAACGGCAGCTACTCCTGCGCGCATTACCATTAATGCCGTTGCGATCACTTTACTTTCTCTAAATTGTGTATAGAATAATGAAATAATTGAGATAATGACAATTGGTGGAATTGAAGTTCCAACAATTGCAACGATTGAGCCTAAAATTCCTTGCATACGATATCCTAAAATGACAGATGCATTAATTGGGATAGGTCCAGGCGAAGATTGTGCAATAGCTGTAATATCAAGCATTTCATCTTCTTCTAACCAGCCTAATTCTTCAACAAATTTCTTTTTCATTAACGAGACAATAACGAAACCTCCACCAAATGTTGAAGCACTTAAAATGAAGGTAGATTTAAATAATTCCCATAAGATTTTCCAATCCTTTTTTTTATTGTGCATCTTAAACTCTCCTTATTAAAGTATTTATTTTTTACAATAATTAGTATACGATTTATTATTCTATAAGTTAAATACATATATATTATTAAATATATAAGTAAATACCTATGGTAAAAAATATTAAGAAGTGGTGGAAAATCATCATTGTTTGTTTGAATACGAAGGATAAACGACTAATCTTAAAGTAAATGAGAGATTAGATATCAAGTTGTTAAATCATCTGACTAGAAGAAAAAGGTTATTTCTAACGGACTAAGTGATGGATTAGCCGATTAGCTTATCTTATTTTTGGCTAAATGTAATCGTAATTGTGTTCGTGGGAGGGGTGACTGTCACCATGGATACAATTTCATCATTAGATTACAGTTTATAGTAGGACTTTCTAACCTTGAAATATAGGATAAAAAGAATTGAAATCACTGATCATAAAAAAAACATATCTAACCTCAGAATGAGTTTCTGTTCTTAGATATGTTTTTTTATGTAAATATTACGTATGAGAACTTGTGGATAGGTTACAATTAATTAGACAGTTTTTTTAAGGTCATGTAGAATTATAAATAATATCAATCTAAAGGAGCTTTAACATGACCCAAACTAAAACTCGTAGACCACGCCGTACGTATACAGATGAATTTAAAAACCAAT
>NZ_JAGAVR010000043.1:0-6403 GCF_017941855.1 Turicibacter sp.
AAAGGAGGTGAGAAAATGGAATATTTTGAAGCGTTGCTTTCAAAGCCTGAAAATGTAACTTTTATGGGGTTGTTTCTTGGTTTGTTTATTTACACAATGAAAAAGAATGACGATAGAGAAGCTAGATATCAAGATACTATCGACAGATTAACTACAGCTTTGTCGGAATTGGATATCGTTAAGAAAATGGTAGAAAAAATAGAGGAAAAGCTAGGATGATTAGATGAAAAAAGTTTTTGTTTTAGCATTATTATTTTTAGGAATCACAATCAATCAGGAGGTAAAAGCAGATATGAATATAGATAACATGGTAAATGAATCAATTGCAATGAAAGGACGTTTCACGTATTCGATGTATGGGTCACGTACTGGGGCGGACGGTACAGCTGATTGCTCAGGTTTTGTTTATCGGTGTGCATTAGCAGGCGGTGCTAAACCTTATCCAATCGTACCATCAACTGAAACTCAACACGATTTCTTGTTAAAAAATGGGTTTACTCTTATTTCGGAAAACCGCAAGTGGAATATGCAAAAAGGTGATATTATCATTTGGGGTAAAAAAGGTTGGTCGGCTGGTGCTGGCGGTCACACAGGTATCGCTATCGATAATCAAAATTGGGCGGAATGCACCGCTTGGTTAAATCTAGGCACTACAATTCAAAATCACGATAAAAGATACGCTATGAACGGTAATCCATATTTTTACGTTTACCGTTACACTAAGCCACAAAAACCTATGACACACGACGAAGCGGTAAAAGCTTCGCCAGTATTCAAACAAGGTTCTAATTTCGGTAAATTAGATTACTTTAACGAATATAAAAAAGATGTTATTCGTGTAGCTGGTTGGTTAGTACCAGAAAATTCTGGTAGAATTGGTTCAACAGCTTGGGTTATCTTTAGAGATAAAAACACTAAAGAAGAACTTACTCGTATTCAATCGAGAGGTATTCCACGTCCTGACGTTAAAAAAGCATACAACTATTCAGGTGGTGACGCTTTAGGGTTTGACGTAACAGTCAATAAGAAACAATTGAAAGGTCACCAAGTCGAAATTGTTTTAAGACGTTCTGATAACGGTAAAAACGGTGAACCAAGTGTTAATGATGTAGCTATTACAGGAATTTATTTAACACTATAAAAAGAACCCTCCTTAATTGGAGGGCTTTTTGTATATTGTTAACCGATTGGAATTTCTAGCAGGTTTTCTAATTCCTCTATAATTTCTTCTTGTTTAATTAATAGATTGTGATATGTTTCGTAAGATAACTCTTTATATTTTAACATATAAGTTATACGAATCATTTCACGTCTTAACTCGATTATACGCATTTCTTCGTTTGTCATTTTTCTTCCTCCCTTAAATATTTTCTAACGTCAACATCTTTGCAATCTGGTAGATTATTTCTTGTTTCTTTAAATAATTCATCATAAATATTTTTATCTTCTGTGTGGTAATCATCACACAATGAGCAATACCATTTTTCTTTGTATTCGTTTGTTTCTAGATTTATTTTTCCTGTGTTAAATTCTTTCATTAAGTCCAACCGCCTTTATATGATATCGGTTTAAAGCTTTTCTAGATAGTGCTAAATCATTTTTGTATATATCTAATTCTTTTTCCAATGCTTCTCTCGTTGCTAATTCGTCTTGCCAATCTCGAAACCACATTTCAGCGTTTGCTTTAGTGTTTTGATATTCATCTTCTAACGATGAAATCTTGTTGTATGCTTCGTTTAATTCTTCTTTTAATTCATGGTAGTTAGGGTATAAGCGTGAGATGTCATTATATAAATTTTCATACTCTTTTTTCCAAAAAAATGCGTTTTCTTCTTGATCTTCGGCTAATAATTTCATATTGTTATAAGAACGTGTTAGATTATCGTTTTTTATTACTTCTTTTTTCATTTCTTTTCTAAACTCTTCTTTTAATTCTCCTAGTGCTTTTTTTAATTTATATATATCGTTGTCTTTATCATTACACATTTCACTATAGTATACGTGCATATTAAACTTACGACATTTTAAATCTTTTATTTCTTCTTGTGAATCGTAAAGTGATTTTTTTAATTTGTATATTTCTCTCAATAATTTTTTCTTTGATTTAGGCATCTTGTTTTTACTTTCTTTCTTTGATTTAAACATATTATTTTGCCCAACTTTCTTTTAATTTGTTTTCAAATAATTGTGTTTCTAATTGTAAAATATTCAAAAATTTAAACCATTGTCTATCGCTAATCAAAGGTTCTTTTTCGATTGATTTCATAAGGCTTTCTTTTAAGGCGTGTGAATCATCGTATCTTTTTTGGAAATTAGCTATTGCCATTCTTGACGCTACTCTATCGATTTCTCTTAAATAAAAATTATAAATACTATTTGAATCTTGCATATAGCCATCTTTTTCTTCTGGTGTATCATTGAATAATGTTGTTTGCTTTATCAATCTATTCACGTCCTCGACTGTAATTTTATTTCTTTCGTGCATAATCTTAATATTATCATAGTTAGTTATCCATTGCAAGTTAGTTACTCTATTATCCCAACGAATTTTATTTATATGGTCGACTGTCCATACTACACCATCAATATCGAATCTAGGTAGAAAAGCATTGGCTACCAATCTGTGAACGTAGAATCTTCTTTTTACTTTACCTTTTGTGAGTGTCACTTGTAAATAGCCTTTGCCGTTATCCTGTGGTTTTAAAAAACGATTCGTTTTATAACTGTATACATCGCCGAAATTAGTTACAGCATATAACCCTTCGTAGTCTTTAATGTCGATAAATTCTTCTGTTGGTGCTGTGGTAGTTAATTTACCGTAAATATTAGTATAGAAATTTATTTCATCGCCGTTAGGTCGTTTATATGTTGACGTTGGTTTCATTTAATTCATCCTTTACACTTGGAATAAGTCCTTTTACTGATTTTCCTTGTTGTGTTAATAAAAATATATCTGTTGACCTTGAAACGAACCAAAGTAATTCGTAGGTTTCTAGTTTTTCACGTCTTAATATTTTTAGTTTATTCGTTTGCCAGACTTTCAATTCTTGATATGCTAAATTTGATTTGCTTAATTCAACTAATTCGTTAAAAGCTTCATTGTAAAAATTGTCTAGTATCATTTCTTTTTGTTTAGGCATTTATAACGTCTCCTTGTGAAATTATTTGTCCTGTATTATATAAAACTAATGTCCATGAATTACCTAATACGTGTAATTCGCAAATTTCGTTATTATAAACATTGTTACTAAATGCTACTAATATCATTGAACCTTGATTATTTGGTAACATTTTCCATTGCTCGCCTTCGATTGAATTGATAGTACCATTCATTAATTTCATCTTTTTAGTTGATTGTGGCATATAAGTCACGTCTAAATCTTCATTATAAGATGAAGTATTTTCGGTTGTATTATTTTCTGTTTGTTCTGATGTTGAAACTGTTGTTTGTGTAACAGTAGTTTCTTCTTTATTAGTAACATCTAGATAAGTGTATGTAGCTGTGAAGCTACCTCCTAATACTAACATTGATATAGATAAACCTTTGATAAAGTTTTTCATGTTTATTACTTCCTTTCCTTAACTTATGAATTAAGTATACAATGAAAAAGCCTAACTGTCATTTAAAAACAGTTAAGCTTTAATTAGATTTTTCTAATCTTTTTTATTTAACAAATATAATTCTTGTTGCTTTTTAACGCTAGTATTGTAATGATAGTTATAAGTGTTAACAAATTTTTCTGGTGTCATATGAACTTCTGGTAAATTTTCTTCAAATGGGAATAATTCTTTTTCAGAAAAAGCACCCCAAGGTGTTTCGATATATAGCAATTGGTCGCCTGAATCGCCGTTTTCTTCAAATTCTGTATTTTCGTTTATTTGTGAAACGATAATGTCGTATTGTTCTTGTTGTTTTTCTGGATTATAAAATTCAGGGTATTCAGTTCCCATTTTTAATTCCATTTTTGAGTTGTAAATGGTTATCGTATTGTTAACGTTCATAATCCCTCTAACGTTATTAATCGTTTTTCCTTCTGAAAATTGAGTGTCGATAAATTTTTCAAAAGTCATATTAAAATTAAAGCTATCTTTATTTACCCCTCCGCAACGTATTTGTATACCTTCTGGATTGTTATGTTTTTTGTATTTTTCTTTTGTTGTGGTATACGCATATTTTTTATGATTTAAAGGGTAAAATTTTAAAATATGTTCGTTCTCTATATCCCATTTACCTAAAGATAAAGGATGATAAATTGATTTGTCGATAAGTTCTTTTGCTTCTAATTTTAAATACAAAGAATCTGTATCGCAATAAACAAAATATTCATCAATTTGTGTACTGTTCAGATATTTTAACGGTTCTAGTAAATTGTATAATGCTTGTGATGTTACAAAAGCTGAAAACAATACATTTCTTTCGTTGTTCTTGAAACCGTTTGGTGATATTGCAAGTTCTGAATTATCTAATCTATAACCGTATTTAAAAGTTGATGATAATCCGGGCATTCCATACAAACCGTTCATTAGAACTTTAGATACAGCGATTTGTTCTTCTGATAATTGTTCGCCTTCGTATGGTTTTGATTTGTCAATCCAACATTCGGTAGGATCTGTATCATTATTTCCAAAAAATACCGTTCCTTTTGAAGCGTATTTTCCTTGGGTTTTTAATCGATAGAATTTAGCTAAAATATCACGTGAAGCAAAATATTCACATTTCCACGTCCAATAAGCTTTTACGAACATTGATTTAACTTTGACGCCGAATAAATCATTTAACATTCTTAATGTATTAGAATTTATATAAACGTAATCTTCGATTTTGTTTTCTCCGCCTTGTTTAGTAATTAATAAATTATAATATTTTACTAACATTTTACGAACTGTTTTAGATTTAACCTTGTATAAAATTTTGTCGAATGTTGCTTTTTTGATTTGGTACATTGTCCAATAATCTTTATCATCGAAATCAATATCGATTTTTTGGGGAGTGTCAAATTGTATAATCATTTTTGGTATTGTAGGAATTTTTTCTCTAAACATGACAAAAGGATAACTAGAGTTGATATCAATAGAAAACATATCTTTGACTATCTTCCCCACGTATTTATCATTATAAAAATTTAGACCGCCTTTATAGAATTTTTTGCACCAATCGAAAAGATTAGTTGTTTCGTTTAGTCTGAAATTTGAGAATTGTATGCTATCCCATTTATCAGTTTTTTCATTTAGATATTTCTTTTCTAATTGAAAGAAGGATAAAGGCGATTGTTCATAAGCGATTTTTATATTCTGTGTTTTAGTCATTTTTTCATAGTCGAAACTAGGGTTTAAAAAGCTATAATATTTACATGAATTTGCTAGCAATACAATATCATTCTTCATATAAACTTGGTCGTGTGGTTTATCCTCTAACGATAAAAATATTTTTTCTGAATATGAAAATGCTTCGTCTGGTGTCATGTCATAATCTACATCATACTGTGAATAGTCCATATCAGTTTTCAGGTCATCTTCTGATATTAATTTTGCATACAATAAACTATCTCCGACAGAAGCTAATGAACAACCATATTTTGGTAAGTTGTCTATCGTGTGATACTGAATATTATCAATTGAAGAAGCTTCTATCCTTAGCTTGGTTTTTGAGCGAACTCTTGATTCTAGTAAAAAATTATATCCATAACCAGCTTCTTCTTTATAAGTTGTAGTATCAATTGAATCGTCTTGTAAATTTCTGTTGTAAGCATTGTACGGCACAGCATTTAAAAATTGTATCATTTCATAAGATATAAAATGATTGTCGAAGCCGTCAGCATTGTGTGCGATAAGCTCTATTTTTGTTTGTTTTTGAACACCGATATCTTTCATAAATCTGTGGAAATGTACGAAATTAGGGAATTGCAAAATGTTTAAATTTCCTTCGTTGTTTCTAGGGTCATCGTATACACCTACAGCAAAAGAATACATAGAGCTTTTCTTTTCTGTAGCTTTATCAGCGCTTTTATTATATACGTATGTTTCTATATCGTAGAACATACGAATTTTTTTGAAACCTCTAGAATAAGTCTTTTTGTTTTTTATTTGTTTAGATGATTTAACTACATTGGAAAAACTCTCGACTGTTCCCAGCAAAGCTCTAACTAGATAATACATGTTAAAAACCTCCTCGCCTTATGTTAACATAGAAAAAGCTAGGTTTCAAGCCTAGCTAAAAAAGTTTTTGTATATCGCTTTTTTGGTATTTTCGATGTATTGGTCTTTGTAATGCCTTTCGTTTTTATCGAATTGAGTTTCTTTAGGTGCTACTTTATAATAATGATAATTAACTAATTTTACAAAATCTAACGTTTTTAATTGAGTGTCAGAAGTAATATATTCTCTAGAATAAGCATTTCCATAT
>NZ_JAGAVR010000044.1:0-4570 GCF_017941855.1 Turicibacter sp.
CTCTATTCTGAATAGAGTATCTTTTTTTTGTGTGAGTGTATGTTTAAAAGTATTTTTTCGCACAACAAAAAGAGTGTGCGAGTGTGATAAAAAAAATTTTAACAGAGGGCGAGAAATTTTTTTGTCAGTTTTGAGAAGAAAAAATTAAAAAAGTGAAACGTAAATTTTTGATGTTGGGAATTTATTTGCTAGGCTAGTTAGCCGAAAGGCAACTCAAAGCGGAGCGACAGGAGTTGTTTTTCGCAACTGCCGACTAGCGAATAAATGGGACCCAATGTCCAAAAATTTTTTTGAATTTTTTCGTTTTAGTTTTGATGAAAACCGACTACGTAAATGAGTAGAGCGGTGTCATCAATCGGCGAGTAGCCGAAGTGTTTTTTTATTGCTCCAAGGGAGCAACCACCGCCCTGTTAGGGAGGTGAGGAGCCCTCTGCAAGAGCCCAATATTTTGTTGCGAAGTGACAAAATACGTATTGGGTTGCGTATTCTGTCAAATAACCTTGCGGTTTTCTTGCCAAATACTCTCTTCAACGGATATAATTTATCCATAAGATAAGGGAGGTTTTATAGTGGCGACAATTAGTTTTCATGTTGGGACAACGACTTCAATTAGTCATAATAATCGTCATCACGTGAGTGGGAATCCAGATATTGATTTAGATCGTTTGCATGAAAATATTTATTATGTTCAACGGGATATTAGAGAGGTATATTCAGAAAATTTTGATAAAGCAGTTAAAGAGTACAATGAAAAACAAAAACGTTCAGATCGAAAGATTGATGATTATTATTCTAAAATTTTGCATGACAAAAAAACTCATCATCAACGTGAATTGATTGTAGCTATAGGTTCGAAAGATGACGATACTGATGTGTATTCAAAAAATAGCTATCGAGAAATAAAAAAAAATATATTAGATAGCTACATGAAAGAATTCCAAGAGAGGAACCCAAATTTAAAAGTTTATAACGCTGTTATGCACCTTGATGAAGCAAATCCACACTTACATATCAATTATGTGCCAGTGTATGAAGCTAAACGTGGATTAAGCAAACGAGTAGGTCAAGATCAGGCACTAGAACAACAAGGATTTAAGAGTTTTGAGGAATGGCGAGAGCGTGAAACTTATGTTTTAGAAGAAAGAATGAATGATTATCGCCTTAATCGGCATTTTAAGGACACTGGAGAGCATTTAGGGGTTAAGGAGTATAAAACCATTAAAGACGATATAAAACGGCTTAGAGAGGAAGAAATAAACCTTGGATCGCGTGTTTATAGATTAAGAGAGTCTGTTCGTGACTATAACAATTTTGAAATCCCTCATAAAAAAACTTTACTTGGTGAAGTTAAAATGTTAGTTGATGATTTTGAGAAGTTTCAAAATTTAGTTAAATCAGCTCAAACTTATGATATTAACTATCGCAAGTTAGAACGAAAACAGGAAGAACTTGATGAACGAGAGCGTGGAGTTAAAGATCGAGAACGTCGTTTAGATTTAAAAGAATTAGACGATCCGATTCGTAATTACAGAATGAAAGCTTTAAAACTAGAAGAGGAGAATAAAAAATTACTAACTGAAAATCAAACATTAAAACAGACGGTTGATGAACAAACAAAAGAGATTGAATCGAAAGATACGTTGTTAAAAAATCTTTATATGATGATTCGTTCAGCTACGAGTATGATTCAACAAATTAGAGAGAAAGATGATAGTTTAAAGGTAAACAATCCACTTAGAGCATTTACTAAAACTCTTAAATCACAAGCATTAGAGTATTTAGCAGATATTAGAGTAGAGGTATCAAAAACTACTAGAACAATAGCTACAAAAAGAGTAGAGAGTGATTTTGAAAGAGAGGTTGGTAGATACTTCAAACAAACTTATGATTATCAACTAGATAGAATTGAACGAAGTCAACAGAGAGTGAAGAAGAAAAAGATAAGCGAACGAGGAATGGAGCGATAAAAATGACAGAAGTATATTTAAAACTGAACAAAGAGACAGAGCGATATGATTGTTATCGTGTGATGGATGACACGTATGTTAAGACGTTAAATTGTGGTAATTCGTTTATTTATATGCCTGAAGATGAAGATGTGGAAGTGCCTGGTCGCATTGAACACTCAATGAGTCATGGTTATTATTGGACTGATACAGAAGAATTTACAAGCAAGGGATTGTATAATGGCATGAGGGGGTATGTAGAGTAGTGGTTAAGGAATGTATTGGTTTGGGGTTTCAAGTTTTGAAGTTTGCAGCTATTGTTTTTGCAGTTGGTTTTAGGGGAATAAAAAAAGCTGATCGGTTAGGATCAGCTTTTTTGTTTTATGAAATTATTTAGAAAATAAAATAAGTAGATAGAAAAAAATAGGTTGCATGGGAGAACCTAAAAATAATTTTAAATGATTTTTTTAGATTTGAAAAGTTACGTGAGGGGAGAAAAAAAGCACCGATTAGGTGCTTTTTTAAGAACTCCGACAGGAGTTCTCTCCTTTACTTGATACTAATAGAAACAACTCACGCACCTAAAAATCACTCTTAGCCCAAGTGGTATCAACGTTTTTTGAGTTTTTTTTAGGGGGCTATTTGATATAGAAAAAGGACCGTATCTGTGTTATAATTACTTTGGGAGATATATAACAACAGAAGGGGGTCCTTTTTGTATTCAATAAAACGAAAAATTTTATTACATACAAAAGTATATTATGCAATTTAATAAAAATCAAGATAATTTCGCTTTAATCGATGATAGTAATATTTGTAAAAACATTTCTGATAATATTTTTGTTGATATTGATGATAATGGGGTTATTAGGAATGATTGGCAAGGAGATAAGCTGAAAAATTTAGAATTGACAGGAAGTTATGAGCGTTTAGGTGATAAGAAAAAAGCTTATCAGTGTTGTGATTGTGGAACTTATATGGAATTTAGTTATGATCCGATTACAAATAAACGAAAATTAAGAGTAGCTAATTTTTGTAAATTGAGGTTATGTCCTATGTGCATTAAGCGACGACAGAAGAAAATTTATCATCAGATGTCTAAAATTATGAATGAATTAGAAAAGGATTATGCTTTTTTATTTTTAACTTTAACTCAAAAGAATGTAACTGGAGATGAGTTGAAAGATGAAATTAGCCGTTTAACTAAGGGGTGGGATAGATTAGCTAAGCGTCGCCCATTTAAAAATGCAGTTAAAGGGTGGTTTCGAGCATTAGAGATTACTCATAATTTAGAGAAAAAAAGCTCAAATTATGATACTTATCACCCTCATTTCCATGTGGTTTTAGTAGTTAATAAAAGTTATTTTAAGAAAAAAGATTATATTAAACATGAAGAATGGAGACAGATGTGGCAAGAGTGTATGGAATTAGATTATTTACCACAGGTTAATATCAAAAGATTTAAGACAAGTGGTGAAAAAGAGTTAAAAAAATCAGTGTCTGAAGCCGTTAAGTATACAGTAAAAGATAATGATGTTTTAATCCCAGACAATCAGGAGTTACAAGATAAAACAGTAGCTATTTTAACAAAAGCAATTGCTAGAAGAAGATTAGTTGCTTTTGGAGGAGTGTTTAAAGAGGTTCATAAAAAATTAAATTTAGATGATGTTGAAGATGGTGATTTAGTAAATACAGATAGCGATGATCTACGAGAAGATGTGGGATATTATAGAGAGATAGTAATGTGGAATTTTGGGTATTCAAATTACTACATTAATGAAATAAAATTACCAGAGGAAGAGCAAAGCTAGATTTGCTCTTTTTGTGTTCTTCTAAAAATCGACAAGAAAGTAATACAAAAGATAGTTATAATTTTTTTGTTGATTCTTTTTAAGGAGGATGTTTGATGAAGAAAAAAATTGGAATTTGTTCAGCTTTATTATTAACTTTAGTGGGAGGGAATGGGATTCTAGCAGCAACTGATGCTAATGATTCAGATATTTCAACACCAATGGTTCAATCTGTTTTCCATGAAATGTTAGATGAAAATTCATGGTTAGTAAAAGCAGGTCTTTCTTGGTCTGGAAGTACTTATTTAACAAGTGGACAATGGTGTAATGTTATTTCTGATAATAATTTCTTTAATGCTAATGTTGAAGTAACTAATCAAGTAGGAAGTCCAGGTTCTATTACTGTTAGAATAGTTGATGGAAAAGGAAATTTATTAGTAGGGGAACAAACGATCGCAGTTGGTACAACGAAAAGATTTAGTGGTATTCCATGGAATAGTGGGACTTATATAGTTCAAGCTAAAGCTAAGACAACAGGAACTCATTTTTTCCATGTCACAAGTCGAGTTCTTTAATTTAATATCGAAAAGAGTAAATTTATTTTTGCTCTTTTTTTCTTTTTTTAGAATAAAAGAAGGTTCTAAAAGAATATGCTGTAACCATAAGAGTTACAGCAATTAAAATGAGAAGATACTCTATTCTGAATAGAGTATCTTTTTTTTGTGTGAGTGTATGTTTAAAAGTATTTTTTCGCACAACAAAAAGAGTGTGCGAGTGTGATAAAAAAAATTTTAACAGAGGGCGAGAAATTTTTTTGTCAGTTTTGAGAAGAAA
>NZ_JAGAVR010000045.1:0-11332 GCF_017941855.1 Turicibacter sp.
AAACATTCCCTATCATAAAATTTCGTGTTTTAGTTTGGAGGCAGCTGGAACAGTGGATTTAGATGTTGATTTTAAGATCTGGGTATCAGGATATGGCGTTATTGAAAAAACCATTGCAAGGGGTGTTAATGTCACAGAAGTAAGCAAAATTTTAGCGGCTTATATTTGTTAATAAGAAAAGGGGATATAAGGAAGTAGCTTTTATAATGATGAAAGATAAATATAGTAAACACTATGCTTAGTATTCTATAAATTATCAGCTTAAACTGCCATTCCTTTAGTGTATATAAAAGATGACTTCGTATATTAGTTTGAAAATAAATGAAAATTTTTTCACCAATAAGAATAAAAAAAGGAGCTATGGTTCGCAGATAAAGCTAATTATCTATTATCCGATAGTTCCTCTTATTTAAAGGTCACACATTAGTTTTAGAAGATGTACATTAAATTTAATAGTTTTTATAGGAAGAAAATAAATTTAGAAATACAGATCATCCTTACCACATAAAATAAAAATTAATGTGTAGTCATAAATTATTTAATATATTCTATAAATGGGGTATATTCTATAAATGGGGTATATTCTATAAATGGGGTATATTCTATAAATAAAAATTAGATAGTTATAGTAAGTTTGATGATAATTAATTTTAATTTTTCTGATTCAATTCTTTGTGAAGCGTATTAAGGTCAATATTTAGAGCTTTACAAATTTTTAGCGCATTCTTTAACGACATTCCCATCGGATCTCTTACACCGCTAGTCCAAGCTGCAATAGTGGATTGGCTTAAACCAGTCATTCTTGATAGTGCATACCCAGTTATTTTATACTTCGATAAAAAGGAATTAAAGGACAAATAGAATGCTCCTTTCGTATGATTAGATGTAATGGATATTTATTAAAGTTTGTGGTGTATTTTAAATGACAATACTACACTATTGTGGTATATTTTGTTATTTTCTCTATAATTTAAGAATTTTTTGAGAAATTATAGTATATTTTGAATGACAATACTACACTTTTGTGGTATATTTATGTTTCAAGGGATAAAAAATAAATTTAGAAGATTTATCAAATTATTATGATGATGCTTTTGAAAATTAGATTTTTTCTAATGATTTTATAACCACTTCTAATTGGTTAATTAGTAATTCAAGCTTTGTTATATCTGTGATTAGTCTATATGTTTTATTTTTTTCGGTATTAGAAATCAAGGATTGATGAAGTAAAGAGGTTTTATGGAAGTGGATTAGCTTTACTTCATCTATAATGAGTAAGATATTGTTTAAATGATTAGGTGAGATCATTTTCAACCTCCTTTATTAGGTTATTAGTTATTCATTCATAAAATAAATAAAAAAGCGGGTCTAGGACCCTTCAATATTGATAGGTATTTACAGTAATAAAATCATACTCGTGAGATATAATTACTTAATGGTTTAAAAAAAAAATCCAAGTCTAGTTATAATAAGATGAAGATTGTTCTAATGATTTAGTTTTTTTAAAAAAGGTATATAGTTGTGTGGTAAAGATTTATATTAGAGAAATAGAATGTTAAAAAAAGTATTTTATAACTAGACACATGAATTATAACAACAAATGACAAAATATACAATAATTTTAATGTTTTAATTTTTCGACAATATTTGATGTTTTTTTTGCTAGACATACGCAATTATAGCGGATCATATCAACATATACAACGTTTTTTTCGACAAAAAAGCGATGAAGTTTCGATAGTTGAAAATAAATTTTTTTCTTGATATTTATTTTGAATAGTAAACTTTTTTATTTTATTAATAGAGATTATTTATAGTCAGGATAAATCATTAATCCTGTATTTTATTTTTATATACTATTAAAAAAGTGTTGTGAATATTATATAAAAAAGAGCTATAACGAGATAGCTTCAAAAAAAGGCTCTAATTACTACAAAAGGTCTATGCTTAGCATAGACCTTTTTAAGCATTTATAATTGTATTTATAGTATAATTATGAACTATAAATACAGTAAATAGTAGGTTCAATATTTTATAAAATCATTATTTTTAGTTATTTTGAAAATTACTATTCATCTTGTTTAATCACTAATTTGTTTCAATGAAATATTGATTTTAATTTTACGGTATTCCCTTAACATTTCGGATTCCAACCTTTTAACACACGTTCGCGAGTATAATAAGTTGGATGATCAATGACTTTGGCATATGAAGCTCGTTGATGGGGTGTTGCACCGGGACCATAACTGTTGTATTCAACAAATTGTACGGTGTCATGAGAGCTTAATTTTCCCCAATCATCCCATCCTAGAGGGTGAATATGATGGCCCATATAACAATTTAAAAAAGCAACGTGTGCATATTCTCTCCAAGGACGACCAAGGAAAACTGTGTGCGGTGTGGCATTACTTAATAATTGGCAAGATTCAAAGACGTAGCCGTAGGGTTCTTCTTTTTGAGTAGAGGCAGCTGTAATATAACTGTGTCCGTTTAATGCATTTGAAAAAAGAGTACATTTTTCAAAGTAAGCCGTTGCGCTTCCAAAGATAAAATCAATATCTCCTTGAATGTAGCAGTTGTTAAAGTATTGGCGTCCCACTTCTCGTTTAGCGTGTTCTCTTGGGCCGACAAAAGACCCAGGCTTAATAGGTGCTGGTGGTAGAGGTCCCGTAAATAGCGTATCTTGATGCGCCAGGAAATAGCAGTCGTGAAATTGAATACAATCTCCATCTACATATAATGCGAGTGCTTGTCCTACCTCACTTCCTTTTCCCGCTTCGTTTTTAAAGGTTAAGTTAGAAAAGCATAAATGATTAGCTCCAATTAAAGCCGTATACGTTCGAAAGGTCTGATAAATTTCATCTTCATTCCATTGCTTTTTGGCATAATCAGAGAAGGTAATGATTGTTTCTTTTGCCTCTTCCCCAATAAAGGTTAAATGGGGCTTTTCAATCACCAATTTTTCTTCATAGACTCCCTTTTTAATATAAATCGTTTCAGGTTTACTATCTGAGATGGAATCAACCGCTTCTTGAATCGTAAAAAAATCTCCTGTTCCATCTAATGCGACACGTATCATCGTTTTTCCCCCCGGTATTAGAATTATAATAAAATTATATCAATAATTTTCTATAAATGTATCGTTAAATGAGCATTAGATGGAAGGAAAAAGAAAATCATTGATTAGAAGGTGATAAATTTCAAAAATCTACAATAAACTATAGTATAAGAGCTAAAGAAAAGGATGTGATCAAATGGAAATCAAAATTATGAGTCAACAAGAAGCACAGGATTGGAGCTATGACCAATGGATGGGCGTTGCTTTATTGGTATCCATTGTTGGAACAAATACAGAGCCCCCAAACTTTTATCATAACCCAAGAATTGTTGAAAAAATATCATTAGCCTTTGATGATATTACGGAGGTAGCGGATAGTCAAACGTTACTGTCTGAGGCGCAGTGTCATCAAATTAAAGATTTTGTCTTAGATCATGCAGAAGAAGTAGAAAGTATCGTCATTCATTGCTTAGCGGGTGTATCTCGTGGTGCTGCGATTGCTTTTGCTATTTGCCGTTTACTTGGAATGGATGACATGTGGATTTGGACGTCTAATTGTTATAAACCAAATTCGTATTGTGTTGAAAAGTTAAATCGGGTTTTAAACTTAGGTTTAACCGAAGAGGAAATTGATGCTCGGCACGCCTTAATCACCTTAGAAAAAGTCAGCTAAAACCATTTGTTGTAAGCGTTGATAAAAATAGGGTGACATGTTAAGATAAGGGTGAAATACTTCTGAATGGGGATGAGTTTATGGAAGCGCAAAAAAGATTTAACCTTAGTCTTGTGACTGCTGTTTTAAACTTAATTGCAGGAGTTGTCTATTTGTTAGTAAAACTCGTAATTCCACAAATTGAATTAACAGGTGGGCTATCGGAACCAGCAAAAGGGTTTTCTGGTTTCATGCTATTAGTGTTCTCTTGTTTCGCACTAGGATTACTTGTTCTTAACCTCATTACAATGGCTTACTTAAATCGAGAAGGAAAAAAAGTGAAAGGAGCTGTGATTGGAGCAATTGGTCATACTTTTTCATTTTTTGCAATTGGTGCCTTTTATGGCATTCCATCGTTCGTTTTATGCCTCATTAGTTCCTTGTTATTATTTAAGCCTAAAAAGTATTAAACTAAAAAGACATCAGCTATGATTTGCTGATGTCTTTTTGTTTTGTTTTATATTCTTTAATCAGAACGATTAAAGCAATAAATGCAGTAAAACTTCCGACTAAAAACGGTAATTTACTTCCATAGTCATATAAGAAACCAGCAAGTAAAGAACCGACAATCATCCCAAGAGATCTGGCCGAATTCTGGATTCCCATGATTTCGCCAGCATTGTCTTTTGCATGTTTTGAAATCATACTCTGATAAATCGGTTGTGCTAATGGTAAGACGATGAAGAAGATGATTAAGAATAATCCAACAATTATCAGATTAGAACTAAAGGCCCACATAAACAATGAGAAAGCAGTTAAGGCGATGACCACCATTAATGTTTTTAGTTCATCGTATTTAGCAGCCAGTTTTGGACTAATTAAGAAGTTAACTAAAATGGCACAAATGGGTGCGATACTTAAAACGAGTCCATTTAATTGAGTTGGAAGTTTTAAATCTGATTCAACAAAGTAACCGATTGTTGAATTATAAGACGTTGTGGTAATGTTCATAAAGGCAACCGTTATAATCAAGCTTCCAAGTGTTGATTTAAAATCAATCGATTTCTGGCTCAGTTTTAAGTGGTTAGTCGCAATAGAGGCTTTTCCTTCTTTTTTCGTTTCAATGGTTTCTTTTGTGAAAAGACCAAGTGCAATCGTTAATAAGATGCAGGCAATAAATTGGGCGATGAATGTGTACTTATAATTTGACGCTCCGATCCATCCTCCAATATTAGACCCGAGAGCGGCTCCCATTGCTGTTGTGGCAGCTAAGTAGGCCAGTGATTTAGCACGATTTTCTTTTGTTGAAAGATCGCTAATAGAGGCCATTATAACAGCGACGTAACTAACGCTTAAAATTCCCCCAAGAATCCTGAAGATTGAAATGACACCTGCTGTTTGGCTAAGTCCGAATCCAAGTTGTACGGTTCCATATCCTAAAACACCAAGCATCAAGAAGCGTTTACGCCCTTTGTAATCGGAAAGACTTCCCCAAATCGGTGAAAAAATATAGCTACCTAGAGACATCATGGCAAAAAATAATCCAAACATATATGACGGTAGCCCTAATTCATTAATAAGGCGAGGTGTGACGGGATGAGCAAAGTTAAAGACCGTCATGATTAACAAGTTAAAAATCAAAAATTTTCTTAATGATTGTTGTTCCATGTATCCTCCTAATTTTGAGACATTTAACTATCATTATATAAGACTTATCCTATGAATTCAAATGACACATTCTTTGTTTTTTTTCTGACATGAATAAAAACGTCGAATTCTTTTTTTTGATTAAAGTCATACGCTGAATCTAAATCACGTAAGCTACAATATAAAGAATTATTTTAAAATAATGAGACATCATGAATGAGGATTGTTATGTCGTAACGATAAAGATAACACATAAAAAAAGATCTAATAGCACATACGAAAGGGGGAAGTTGCTAAAGTTAATCACTTTGGCAATGAGGGAGATGTCGACTAGAAAAAGAAAGTATTATCGTAACTGGTATCAAGAATGGAAACTCGAAGAAGAATTAGAGGAAGGAAAACAGCTATATGAAAAACCACGAATAGACCCGACACAATATAAGGCGAATCATGATTTAAGCCGTCAGTACGCAGGGAATCGTCAAAATCATAAATCCTCAAATCAACACCTCAACTTATCGCTTTCAAATGATGGAATGGGAGCTGATGTTTTACGAGGTATATTAGTGGGGCTACCACTTGTCATTGTTTTAGTTACTATTTTGTATGCAAGTGGCGTGATTCCACAAGAAAAACTTCTTGGATTATTTGGAGTGAATTCAGTGAGTCCAATCACAACATATCTAACCGAGTATGACGAATTAATGTCAATGCATAATGAAGTGAATCAACAACTTACCTCACATTTAAAATTAAATGATTTTTCAGATAGCTATAAACAAGAACTTCAAACTATTCAGCAAAATATTGAAATTAAAACCACTGGTATCAGTGAAGGGGCAGATGAATCTTTTTCTAATTTAAATCGCCTATTATCTTATAAATTAGCTAGCTTAAATCAAATGGTAGAATTAGTCATAGCAAATGAAAGCATGACATCTGAAGTCAGCGATTATTATAGCCAATTTGTGACCGATCAAAATCAAGTGGGCACACAAATTACATCGGAACTGACATCATTGCTTGATCAGCAAAACATTAAGTACGTGAAACAAGTCAATGGAACCATTGAAATTAAATAAAAAAAAAGTCATTCAGTGAATAATTGAATGACTTTTTTTGTTTAAACGGTTTCTTAATCGTTCATGATATAAAGGATACTTTCGGTTTAAACTGATACGATTCAAACGACAAAGTTAGATAATCGTTGCCACCAGTTCAGATTAATGATAAACTTAAAAATGGTATTTTGGGCCATCTTAAAAACGACGTTGTGAGTTTGAGTAAGATGGATAGAATAAAAGAGTAGTTTAAATCTAATTTTGTAATTAAATGTCATCTCAGTATTCGTTTAACTAAACGATCTACTTTAAGATAAGGAGAAATATATATGGATTATCAATTAATTGCAACAACCACATTTGGAATTGAAGCCGTAACAGCTCGCGAATTAAAACGATTAGGTTACGAAGATTTAAAATTAGAAAATGGTAAGGTTCATTTTGAAGGAGATGAAATGGACATCGCCATTACAAATACATGGTTACGTACAGCAGAACGTGTTTTAATCAAAGTAGCAGAATTTGAAGCGACAACATTCGAAGATTTATTTAATCAAACAGAAGCCATTGACTGGAGTCAATACATTCCAGTTAACGGGAAAATGCATGTTGTAGGGAAGTCGGTAAAATCAACTTTACACAGTGTACCTGACTGCCAATCAATCGTAAAAAAAGCCGTTGTTAAAAGTATGCAACGCGCGTATAACCAAGATTGGTTTACAGAAGATGGACCGGTTTATAAAATTGAAGTAGCATTACTTAAAGACGTTGTGACATTAACAATCGATACATCAGGAGCGGGACTACACAAACGTGGATATCGTGAATTCGCTGGAGAAGCTCCGTTAAAAGAAACATTAGCAGCAGCTTTAGTTTACTTATCACGTTGGAAACCAGAACGCTTACTGGTTGACCCATTCTGTGGATCGGGAACGATTTTAATTGAAGCAGCTTTAATTGGAAATAATATTGCACCTGGATTAAATCGTCAATTTGTTTGCGAAGATTGGCCATCAATGGATCCTGAAATTTTTGAACAAGTTCGTGACAGTGCTCGTAAAGCCATCAAGAATAACTCATTACGTATGTTTGGTTATGATATAGATGGACAAGTTTTACGTACGGCTCGTCAAAATGCTGAAAAAGCAGGAGTTGCTAAAGCAATTGAATTCCATCAATTAGACTTCCATAAATTCTCTTCTAATTATAAATACGCCTATATGATTACAAATCCTCCATATGGAGAACGTATCGGTGAAGAGGATGAAGTCTTCAAATTAAACAAAAAATTAGGAATCATGAAACGTAAATTAGATACTTGGGATTTCAATATCTTAACGTCGTTCTCTAAATTTGAAAAAGCATTTGGACGTGAAGCGGATAAAAACCGTAAATTATATAATGGACGTATCTTAACACGTTACTATCAATATTTTGATAATAACTTAAAACAAAAATATGGAGCAGTCGTATCTGAAACAGCTGTTTCAACAGAAGAATAATCATTAAAAGCTACTTTTTTAAGTAGCTTTTAAAATTTTTTTATAAAATATGAATAATTTTAAAAATAAAACCAACAATATTAATGATAGTTCCATCAGTTTTAATATTTAATAAATGACATGTATTAGATGAGATGTAACTAATTAATTAAAATGATTTTATTTTTGGAGGTTTTTTTAACATGGCAACAGGAACTGTAAAATGGTTTAATGCTGACAAAGGATACGGATTTATTACTGTTGATAACGGTGATGAAGTGTTTGCTCACTTCTCAGAAATTCAAAGTGATGGATTTAAAACATTAGAAGAAGGTCAAAAAGTTGAATTTGAAATTACTCAAGGAAACCGCGGACCACAAGCTTCTCATATCGTTAAACTATAAGCATTAACTTAAGAGACTATTAGACTTTCCTGATAGTCTCTTTTTTTATTTATTGCATGTCATTTTATAAATAAAAGAATCAATGGTACAATAAGAGAGGATAAGGAAGGTGCAAAATATGAAACACATTCATATCAAAGATTTAAAACCTCAATTAAATGAGATCAATTTAATAGATATTCGCGAGGCATTAGAATTTAAAACGTTACCTAAATTAGCGCAAGCCAGACATATCCCGATGCAAGAATTAGTGAGAGAACCCCATCAATATTTATCAAAAACAGAGTGCTATTATTTAATTTGTCGTTCAGGAGCTCGTACGGAGCAAGTGACAGCATACCTAAATTCTTTAGGATACGATGTCATCAATGTATTAGGTGGAATGTTAGAATATCGATAGGTTGGAGTTGTATTTTATGACAACTCTTTTTTTATGAGCTAAACATAATCTCTCGTTATATTTAAGTGTTTATAAAAATAAGGTGTAATAAAAGGTAAAGGGGAGAATTTAATGGGGGCAGTGAAAACATGAATAAAATAATGAAAGTAATGATATACATAGGAGTAATCATTATTTTAATAGGGGGAGTTTGGATGTGTTTTGATTTGGGACAAGTATTCAAAAAAACAGCTTATACAGGAAATGAAATAGCTAAACATGTCATCATGATTAGTTTAGATGGTGTATATGAAGCGGATTTTGATAACTTAATGCAACGCCCTGTTTTTTTAGAGTTAATTAACAGGGGAGCCTATTCTAATCAAGTAACTACCGTCTATCCAACCTTAACTTATCCCATCCATACTTCAATCGTCACTGGAACGACTCCGGATAAACACGGAATTTATCATAATCACCAGCTACAGGTAGGAGTCCCAATCAAAAACCAAACGTGGTACTGGTATCAAGATGAAGTAAAAGTTCCTTCATTGTTTGATAAACTCGCACAACATCAATTTGTGACGGCTAGTATTTTATGGCCAGTCACAGGGCGAGGAAATATCACTTATAATATTCCTGAAATTATTGCCTTAGCAGGAGAAAACCAAGCAACGAAATTATTAGAAAGTGGTACACCGATGTACTTGGTTAAGTCCTATTTGAAATATGGAAAAATCCTAGGAGATGGTACCCAACCTAAGTTAGATCAATTTTCAACCGCTGTAGCAGTTGATACGATAAAATCTAAGAAACCTAATTTGTTAGCGATACATCTTATTTCCGTTGATCATTTTCGGCATGATTTTGGTGTTGAATCTATTGAATCGGTGAAGGCATTTAATGTGTATGAGCAATCAGTGATGGAAATTGTAGAAGCAGTAAAGGAAGCGGGATATTATGATGATACAGTCTTTGTTGTGACAAGTGATCATGGGCAGATGGATGTTCATCAGAATGTTTATTTAAATAATGTGTTAAAAAGAGCGGGTTATATCACTGAAACAGAAGATGGACTAGATTACAAAGCTTATGTTCAATCCCTTGGGTTAGGAGCTTATGTTTATATTAAAGACCACGATTCAGTTATCAAAAAAGAAGTGATGACGTTACTGCGATCTGTCATGCAAGATCCTACTTACGGTATTGAAACTATCTATACAGTTAATGACTTGAAGCGTCTTCATGCTTCATCAGATGTTGATATTGCAATTGAAGCCAAGGCGGGCTATCAATTTAAAGATGATTTAACCTCTAAAGATGTTAAATCAAATTTTACAAAAGGTAATCATGGCTACTCACCGCTTAAGGCAGGTTATAAAACTATTGTCATGATTTCAGGTGTCGGGATAAAAAATCAATTTGAGATGGGAAATATAAGCGTCATGGATATTGCTCCAACTATTGCTAGCATACTAGGATTAGATTTTTATGATTGTGATGGCAGGGTGTTGAATGAAATATTTGAAGAAGGGGAAAAAGAAAATGAGTGAGTTAGATATTATACGCATGATACAAAGTATACATAATGAAGTTTTAGATCAAGTGGTTCAGTTTATCACGATGTTAGGAGAAAGTGCCGTTATTTTGTCGGTGATTCTTTGTATTTACTGGGGCTATAATAAAAAGTTTGGTGAATACATAGGCTATTCTTATTTTACAAGTTGTTTGTTAAATAATTGGATTAAGAATATTTTTAAAGCAGAACGTCCGATTGGTAAAGAAGGGATTCGTTCTCTAAGAACTCAGACGGCAACAGGTTATTCATTTCCAAGCGGACATACGCAAGGAGCCTCTTCAACCTATTTTGCGATAGGAATATTCCTGAAGAAGCGCTCGATTAGATGGGGAAGTTTACTTCTTATATTATTAGTTGCGATTTCTAGACTCTACTTAGGTGTTCATTATCCGCGTGATGTAATAGTTGGATTACTGCTTGGAATTATAGTCGCAACGATTACGTATTATCTTTATGAAAGAACAGAAAATAAACAGTTCTTATATTTAGCGACTTTAATTGTTTTCATTCCTGGGATTTTTATGACTTCAATAGATTTTTCAAAATCATTAGGAACATTTATTGGATTTGCGCTCGGAACAACAATTGAAAAAAGGTATATTCAATTTCAAGAGAATACAACACTAGTGATTAAAATCTTAAGATGCTTAATTGGAATTCTTGTTATTTTAAGTCTTAAACATGTATTCAAAGAAATCCTAGGAGAGATTAGGAATGCAACTTTTATTATTTATAGCAGTATAAGTTTTATAGGATTTGGTATCTATCCCTTGTTTTTTAAGGGGAAAGGACAAGAGAAAAAGTAGCATCATTAGATGCTACTTTAAAATTCTTCAAAAAGTTTGAAAATAGGTTTGACAAAAAACGACAAACTTGATAATATATAGAAGTTCGTTTCAATAAAAGGTAATGAATTGAAAAACTTTTTTCAAAAAAGGTTTGACAAGAAACGACAAACTTGGTATTATATAGAAGTTCGTTTCTGGTAAATAAAACGAACTAACAAAGAATTTTAAAAAGTATTTGACAAAAGAGATGTTGGTTGATAAAATAATCGAGTAACTTCTTGAA
>NZ_JAGAVR010000046.1:0-7574 GCF_017941855.1 Turicibacter sp.
CATTACTAATTATTCAAAAATTAGTGCATGATCATTTTAATGTAATTTTATTTATGCGACTCTAAATTATATTTAATATCAATATTTAACTATTTTTGTAATCTTGACATTACCTCAAATCTTTTAAAGATAAATTTTTATGAAAACATTGCTCAATGATTAGTAAGGTATTATTTATATTTTATAATATATTTTACTTGCTCTATTTACCTAATGATGTAAGTGCTTTAGAAAATTTATAACTTTTTAACGTAATAAAAATTGAATTTTCAAACTCAACCAACTTATTAATAATAAGACTACTTAATACGCTTAAGGTTAATAACCATATAAAAATTAATGGAGTCCATCTCGGCATGTATGTAAATTCTCTAAAATAATAATAACAAAAGAAAGAATGACATAACCAAATATTTGTTGAATGATATCCAACTAAGCTAATTACTTTACTTTTAAATTTAATATTGGATATTGCCCAAATAAAAATTGGCGTTAAAACTATAAAATTAAAATATTCAATGATTGGAATACTGTTCATTATAAAGTTTATAAATGGCATCATAGTAAATAAACCGATAGAAATGAATGATACACTTAATCTCTTGTTCTGTAAATATAAATTTACTTTATCAAAAACATTGAATTTACATATCACGATACCTATAAAAAAGAAAAATTGATTATAAAATATTAATGATGTCAAAGGAAAAATACCGATGATGGATAAAATAGAGCCTATTCCAAATAATAAAATAGACATCATTATGCAAGCTATAATATTTACTTTTTTCAATATACTTCTGAAAATAGGAAATAAAAATAATAATATAATATAAACGCGTATAAACCACCACTCTGCATTAAAAGTAGATTTTAATCCTAATGCATTTTCAATAATTACTTTATTGTTCCATTGAATGTTACCTGTTATTAACCCTAATCCTATAAAAACTCCAAAAACTGCCCAGTAATTTAAATAAAATTTTAGAATCCTTTTACATATAGACAAAATAGTAACAGTTTTATTAAGATATGAAATATATAAACCATATCCACTAATAAACAAAAAAATATATACACAAATTTTACCAAATTGTCCTATAATATTTTCTAAAAAAAATGAATCATTAAAAAATAGAGATGTATACTCTAATCTTATATTTCTTTCTGGAAACGCAAAAAGATGGTGAACTAACATTAAACAAATAGCAACACATCGTAGTAATACCGTCTTTTCCTTTGAAATTGTTTGGTCATACATAATAATCCTCCTCATAACTATGTAGTTTATTAGCCATTTTCTAAGTTATTATTTCTTTGATTAAATTACAATTTAATTTAAAACAAAAATCCCGACAAATATTTGTCGGGATTTCGATTACTTATATATATTAGGCGATGAAATTAATCATATCTTGGATTGATTTTGATCCGAATGTTACTTTTTCATCGTTGATGATCATACATGGTACTGACATGACTTTGTGTTTTGTTTTTAATTCTGGGAAGTTTGCGATGTCTAACATTTCTGTTTCAACGTTTGGATTTTCAATCGCAATACGTTGTGCTCCGACTACAACGTCTGGACATAAGTGGCATGATAATGACACGGCAACTTTAATGTTAACTTTTTTGTCGATTCCTTTGATTGCTTCTAAAACAGATGCATCTAATGCTTGTCCTGGTCCAGCTAAATTATAGATAGCTAATAAGAATGAGTTTAACTCATGTCCACCAGGTACTCCGTGGAATTTAACTCCTGAATATTCTCCATCTTTATTTAATAAGGCAACCACTGGATATTTATCGGCATTTACTTTTTCTTCTAGAGCTTGGTCTTCACCTTTAGTTTTCACGACTGCTTCTAACTTATCACCTAAGTTTGCAATATCAATCACAAGGTCACGTAACTCGATTGATTTTTCGTTAGATGGATCCACGATTGTGACTAAAGTCACGTTATTTTCCATACGACTTAAAACGGTTCCGATTTGTTCACGTAAGGCATCATTTAATAAAGCTGAACGTCCTCCAACTGGAGCGGCTTTTGGCGCTTCAGGTTGTTTAACTTCTTGCTTAGGAGCCTCTTCTACAACTTCTTCTTCAACAATTCCTAAACGTTCTTTTTCATGAGCTACGTATTTTTCAGCTTCTAAAGAAGCAATCGCTCCATCAGATACAGCTGTTACAATTTGACGTAACATTTTTGGACGTAAGTCTCCGGCTGCATAAACCCCTTCTACACTTGTGTGCATATTTTCATCAGTAATGATATATCCTTGACGGTCCATATCAACTAAACCATTAAATACTTTTGTTTGTGGCACGTATCCTGCAAAGATGAAGATTCCAAAAGTTCCATCCTCTTCTGACGCTACATGTTCAAAAGTTTCTCCCGTTTGATTATTGATGAATTTTACTCGACGTAATAATTCGTCCCCAGTCGCTTCTACTACTTCAGTGTTGAATTTAACTTCAATTTTTGGATGAGCTAATACTTTATCAGCGATTGTTTTTGCACAAGTGAATTCAGGTTCACGGGCGATAACTGTTACTTTACGAGCGAAACGAGTTAAGAAAATCGCTTCTTCAGCTGCTGCAAATCCAGCACCAATCACGAATACTTCTAAACCTGTATAGAACTCACCATCACAAGTTGCACAGTATGCTACCCCACGTCCACGATATTCTGCTTCACCTGGGAATCCAAGTTGTCGTGGAGTTGCTCCAGTTGCGATGATCACTGAACGCGTTTGGAAATCACCATTTGTTGTTTTTAAAACCTTAACTTCACCTTCTAAGTTAGCTTCTAAAACTTCAGCTTGAGTAAATTTCACACCGAAATCTTCAGCTTGCTTATGCATTTCTTCCATTAATTTTGGACCTGTTGTGTGACGTACCCCTGGGTAGTTGACGATTTCATTTGTTGTTTTCGCTTGTCCCCCAGCAGAACCTTGCTCTAACACTAACGTTTTCATTTTCGCACGTCCAGAATAAATCCCAGCAGACATCCCAGCTGCTCCAGCACCAATAATAATAACATCATAAATTGTTTTATTCATTTTTATTTCCTCCTTATAATTCTTCTCTTCTTATAGTTATTGTGATTAAACGTAGTGAAACCAAGAGGGAGTTTTATAGCTATTCTTGGCGAGATTTTTTGAGCTTTAGAATAGCTTAATCCTTTAGGGAATCCCGGAGATTTAAAATTTCTGTTGAACTCGTTCAACTTAGAAATTTTTCTCTGGGGATATTTCCTCCATTATCCACATTTACATTCTCTTATCTTAAATGATGAGTCGCACACCTCTTCATTTAAATGCTTCTTTATTTTTTCGTTATTATAAATAACGATCAAAGGGACTTAAATCAGTTCCTCTCATCACACATTTATAATGAATATTACAATATTATACAATTTTATTGAAATCATTTTCTATTAGTATATTTATAAGAATAAGGAGGAAATCTCCTTATTCTTATAAAATGTTACAAACCTCTTGATTTACCTAGCCTGATTATAGCTTTGTTTTATACATCACCCTATCAGGACTTTGTATAAAGGTATATCTACCAATCCAGCTTCGATTGGCAACACACTGGTAAAATTCAATAGCCACTTGTGTCTCTGACACTACGGGCTCTTATCATTTCATACTTATTCTCATTATCAAATGATAATATAGAATAAGTTGATCCTTTAGGGTTCTGCGTGTGTTAAGCGCCAATCTCAGCTTTTTATAATCAATCTAGTTTCATCGAGCAACATCTCTATAAAGTTCTTCTCCCTCTCCTTGTTCACAATTCGAACAATCCGGTGAGAATTCACTTTTACGAGATGATAACCGCTCGACTCAACCTTTTTCTTATAGCTTACCTACTAAGTCTAAGCTTGGTGTTAATGTTTCTTGTCCTGGTTTCCATTTTGCAGGGCAAACTTGGTCTCCGTGAGCAGCTACGAATTGAGCAGCTTGTACTTTACGGAATAATTCGTCTGCATCACGTCCGATTCCATTGTCATGGATTTCGTAAGCTTTGATAACACCTTCTGGGTTAACAACGAAGCTTCCGCGTAAAGCCATACCTTCTTCTTCGATCATAACTCCGAATGCACGAGTTAATTTTCCAGTTGGGTCAGCTAACATTGGATATTGAATTTTAGCGATTGTTTCAGATGCATCAGCCCATGCTTTGTGAACGAAATGAGTATCTGTTGAGACAGAGTAGATTTCGCATCCTGCTTCTTTAAATTCAGCATATTTATCTGCTAAATCTCCTAATTCAGTTGGGCAAACGAAAGTGAAATCTGCTGGATAGAATACATAAACAGCCCATTTTCCTTTAGCTGCTTCAGCAGTGAATTCTTTGAACTCCCCGTTTTGATAACCTTGTAATTTGTAATCCATAATTTGAGTACCGATTAATGACATTTTACATTCCTCCTCTAAAATAGAAACAGTAATCATTACTGATATTAGTATTATAGGCTTTGATTTCTTAAAAGTCAATATGATTTCAAAAAAATTTAAAGCTTTTTATTTGACCTAAATACCCTTGATTATTATGAACCCGTCAAAGTTGTCTATACTCAATTATCTAATAACAAAAAAATGAAAAGAATTTAGACTCATTCTAAACTCTTTTCATTTAAGTTTCTTATCTATTCTTTTTTTACTTTAAGCCAATTTAAAATTTCTTTATTGACAGTCGTTAACTCTTTAATTGCTTTAGCCATTTGATAATTTTCTTTTTCAACTTGTACCATCCAATCTAAAATCTCTGCTAGCCCTAAAAAAAGAATAATGGCTACCATCATTCCAAATCCAATCATACTGGCCATCATTAAATCTTCTTCGTGAAGAATTTGATTGAGTATCAGAATCAATCCAAACAAAGATCCTCCAATAGCTAAAACTCGCAAACTATTAGCATATGAGCTTAACATAAAAAAAGAGTTTCTCGTTAATTTATCTGCTGGTACGACATATGCCGTCTTTTTTTCACCACATGCCTGACAAAAATTCGCTTTTTGTCTATTTAATTTTGCACACTTTTCGCAGCTCCACTTCATTAAATATCCTCCAATCATACTAAATTTACCACCATTATAAAAAGATGTCTACTCTTATTCTCAATAATATTCATTTAGATATTTAATAAAATGAGGCAGAACTTTAAATAGAAAGTACTAACTTTCGTCAACTGGATTTAAACCCCTCCACTTTGTATGAAATAAACTATTTTCCTTATTAATTAATAAAAATCACCTTTCTTCAAAAAAATAGTAGTCTGAACAACTCTATTATAGAATGAAAGGTGATTTTACATTTCTCTCAAAAAAGCTATAGTCTTTAATGAAAAAGAGCATCTGACTCCATGACTATATCATCTCAGTCATTTAATACAGCTCATCTCTTAATGACACATCAATTAACGTCCTAAATCAATAACATTTTGAACTAGTGCTTTACAACGTCCGCAAGCTGTCCCAGCTCCCGTTTTTTCTCCAACTTCTTCAACCGTTGTGGCTCCACCTTCAACAGCTGCTACCACATCCGCTAACATCACTTGTTTACATCCGCAAACAGAATCTAAAATCGCTTGGATTTTTGGTAAACATCCACCACAAGCTGTTCCAGCTCCTGTCATTTCTTTAATCTCGTCAATCGTACGAGCTCCTTGAATCATTGCTTTACGAATTGTAATGTAATCCACTTGCTTACAGTGGCAAATCATTTTGTGTGCATGTCCTGCCATGATTTGATTCCTCCTAATAAAAAATAATCCTTTTTATCATAGCATATTTTGTTAGTTTGTCACATCATTTGCAAGATTATTCCCCTACTCCAAGTCTAACCAACGAATTAAATCTGAACGTTGTTTCATTGAATTCATTCCGAAGAAAAAGAATCTAACTTTTTCCCCTAACTTGTAATCCGAATGAAAAACACCAGCAAAAAAGTGGTGAATCCACGCCACAAGAGTTAAGTACCGACGTTTTTTTGCATAATCATATTTCTCACTCATCGAGTCAATCGGTGGAAAAATAAACTTCAAAAATCGCTTAAATAACTGGCGTTCTTCGCGATTATACGCCATTTCTTTAACAATTAAATTCCCTTTTTCACGGAGTCCATGGACCCCGCAATCTAAAATTTCGGTTTCTAAGGCATCTAAATACTTCAAATTCACATCTGCAATCTCTTCTAATTCCATTGGAATCTTAAAATCAAATAAATCTTCACAACAGCGAAGCATAATTCCTGTAAACGTCTCAATCTCACACTGACGAATATCTTTCTTAAATTGTGCCCAATCAATATAAGGTCCTTCTTGCTCAATCATCAACACAATATCTGTTAAAAAACGAACGCCGAATCCATGTGAAGCTGCATGAGAAGCCATATGAATCATTAAATGTAATAAAAAATCATTATAACCGAGCGTTAGTGATCTAACCCCTTCAACCTCAACCTCGCGAACTCGATTCCAAATACTTTTCTCATACTCAACACATCCTTTAAACGTTCTCTCATGACTAAGCATCCAGTGAACTTCAACCATCGGATAGCCCGATTTAATATAGACATCATGTTTTTCGCCTTCTTCTTGATACTTATAATAACCTAAAGACGTTAATAGACTTTCAACTTTTCTCAAATCTTCTTCATGGACTAAAACATCTACATCATTCATGGTTCTTAAATCTGGCGCTGGATATAAATAACGCAGTACCACGCCCTTTAACACAATGACCGGAATCTGTGCTTCATTAAATGAATTTAAAAGCTGGGCGACTTTTTTGATATGTTCCGATTGGTTCAAGCTGCCGAAAATGATATCTTTTTTCCACTTAACTAGCGTGCTTGACTCGATATCAAAAGATTCAATATTTCGTTTCAAGGCGGTATACACTAAGCCACTTACCTTATGTGCTTCTGCTTCTTCAATCAACTGATTCCAATCGTTCCCCCGAAGATTTACGCTTTCAACTGATTTTTTTTTTATTGCAGAAGATAACAGATTAATAAATTGACGTTGAATTGAATTCATCATCCCCATCCTCTCACTTCTTTCTCTCATTATTTCATATTATAAAGAGCTTTCTTAAAAAAATTTAGCACCTTTTGTCTTTTTTTATAAAATGCGTAAAAGTTTTTTATAACTAAAAAAGAGGATTCACATCCTCTTCTATAATTCAGCTATACTCCCATCCTCACCTACAAATAACAGCAATACAATGGGATCATCAGCTCCTTGTTCTTCAAGCTCGACTGATTTTAAGGCAACATAATAACCGATTAAATCATCACCGTAATGTTCTGGCATCTCATCATACATATACACAATATCATCACTCGCTCCATAAACTTCAATAGCTAATTGAATGGCATCTGTTCCTGAAAAATCATGCGCGTGCGCATAATCTGAACTTGTATCCTCTGCGCTGGCAATCAAAGTTTCAAGCTCCTCAATCTCAGGATAATCTTCTAAACTGAGTCCCTCAACTTCAATCAATTCTATCACATTAGCAAGCTCGAGCTCAGCACCACGTGTCTCCCCTAAACCGAGCA
>NZ_JAGAVR010000047.1:0-15857 GCF_017941855.1 Turicibacter sp.
CAAAGGGGGCTCCTAAGGGAGATCTCTTTATTTTATTATTAGAGAAGGGAAGTCGAAAGACTTTCCTTTTTCCGTATATAATGTTCAAAAAGTGGAAATATAAGGAGGAATGTTTTTTTAGGAGGCTTGTTTTTTCATGAAGAAATTCAATATAGGTTTGTGGATTTTTTTATTGCTCGCCATTTGTTTAAGTTGTTTTGGATTACTTAACGAAACGATTCCCGGCGGGCATGATTTAATTTTTCATTTATCACGAATCGAAGCTATCTCAAAAGGATTACAATTTGGTGAATTTCCGGTGCGAATTTATCCAGATTACTTTTATGGTTATGGTTACGCAAATGGAATCATGTATCCCGATTTGTTTTTATATCCCGCTGCTTTATTGTGTTTAGTCGGTGTTGATGTTATTTTAGCTTATAAAATCATGATTTTAGTTTATACTGCACTGACTGCCATATTTATATATCGTGCTTTAATTAAAATCACGCATCACGAGTGGGCATCACGACTTGGAATGCTGCTTTATACCGTGTCTTTATATCGCATTGTGGATGTGTGGACACGAGCTGCACTCGGTGAAGTTTTAGCGTTTATGTTTATTCCGTTTATCCTTCTTGGAATTTACTATATCTTTTTTGATGATGAGAGAAAATGGTATGAGCTAACTATTGGATTTAGTGGTGTTTTTTTATCGCATTTACTGAGTGGTTCGATGTGGTGTGAAGTTATGGTGGCGATTTGTTTATTCTCGATTATTAAATTATTTAGACATCGAAAGCGATTATGGAGCTTGATTAAAGCGACTATGATGTCCATCTTATTGGTTAGTTATTGTTTGTTTCCAATGTTTGAGCTGTTAATGAATCAAAAATTTAGGGTATCTGACAACTCAAATTATGATTTGAATTGGTTATTTTCATTAAAGGATGTGTTTTTAACGTATTCGATTAGTGGATCTCCTGATGATTGGTTTCCAGGTGGAGTAGGGATTTCTATTATTGGGATTGTCTTACTCGGCATGTTAGCACAACGTCAAGAAGCCACTCAAAGGCAAAAAAATGTAGCCTGGATAGGAGTTATCATTAGTTTTATGGTATTAATCATGACAAGTCATTTGTTTCCGTGGCATTTTGTTTTGAAATATATCCCGATTTTTGCTCGTCTTCAGTTTCCATGGCGATTATTAATGATTGCGACGTCTTTTTTAACGTTGGCTTTTGCCTTGTTTTACTCGTTATCAAGTCAAATTGGAAAGATTCTAGGTATCATTATTGTAGCGTGGAGTGTGTGGCTTGGGGTTCAAGCTGAGTATGAAACGATTAATTATTATGATCCAATTCTAGTGGATCCTTTAGCGAGAACCGATACCTCATCAAATTCGATTACAGATCGCCATTATACGGTTGGAAATGGGGAGTATATTCCTCTTGAGACAGATAATGATTTGATGATCGAACGTGAGAATCAGTACTTTGTTAATCAGGATATTGATTATGTTGCGAATCAAGTGGGGACGACGATTACGATTAAATTTAGTGGACAAACACAGCCTGATTTAGAGATTAAGGTCCCATTACTTTATTACAAAGGATATGGGGCGAAATTGAATGACGAATCTTTAGAGGTTGGGAGTGGAGACAATGGAGTCGTTCGTGTCATTGTTCGAGATATTGTAGGCGAAGGGATGATTGTGGTTTCATACGAAGGAACGATCCTACAAAAGGTCACTTTGGTTGTGAGTATTTGTAGCCTAATTGGTTTTATAGGCATTATTTTATTTTCAAAATCTAGAAAAAGACATTCTTTTTAATGAAAGAATGTCTTTTTAATGGATGAAATATTTTGGTGAATGTTTTACCCAAATAGATGGACTGCCCATCTTTAATAAAGTCTTTTTATCACATACTACTTGTAAAGGGTAGTTAGGTAAAGCGAGGTTTTGAATGATGTTATTCTCATCTACAATCTTTTTATTTGCATTTTTGCCCTTCGTTTGGATCGGGTATTTTTTATTAAAACCATTTCGCCGAGTTAGTAATGTCTTTTTATTAATTGTTAGTCTTTTATTCTATGCTTTTGGAGAGCCTATTTTTGTTTGGTTGATGATCACTTCCATCGTCGTTAATTATTTTTTAGGCTTGTGGTCGGAGAAGGTAGAGCACGGATCTAAAGCAGGTAAGTGGCTCATGTTTTGGATGCTTTTATATAACATCGGTATTTTATTTGTCTTTAAGTACTTAGGACCAACGATGATGTTCATTAATACGCAAGGAAATTATCAGTTACCGATTCCTGATTTTTTATTACCGATTGGAATTTCATTTTTTACGTTTCAAAGTATTTCTTATGTTGTGGATATTTATCGGAAAAATGCTAAGGCCCAGCATAATATTTTAAATGTTGGGTTGTATATTTCATTCTTTCCACAGCTCATAGCAGGACCTATTGTTCGTTATAATACCATTGCTTGGGAAATCGAAAATCGTCGAGAAAATTGGAATGATTTCAGTACGGGAATGAACCGATTTGTGATTGGATTAGCAAAAAAAGTATTGTTATCTAATACGATTGCAATTGTGGCCGATCGTGCGTTTTTACAGGTTAATGATGGATTGTCATTTGTGTTTGCATGGGTAGGCGCTATAGCTTATGGACTTCAGATTTACTATGACTTTAGTGGTTATTCGGATATGGCAATTGGACTCGGGTTGATGCTTGGCTTTCATTTTGATGAGAACTTTAACTTTCCATATATCGCACAATCTGTTTCTGAATTTTGGCGTCGTTGGCATATCTCCCTCGGTCAATGGTTTAGAGATTATGTCTATTTCCCACTCGGAGGTTCCCGTGTTAGTAACCCGGATATATTGATTCGTAATTTATTTGTGGTTTGGTTATTAACTGGTATTTGGCATGGAGCAAAGGAGACCTTTATTGTATGGGGACTTTGGTTTTTTATTTTTATTTTAATTGAGAAGCTATTTCCTTTCATGAAGTGGATGCGAAAAAAAGGTCGAGTTTGGCCAAGAGTTTATACCCTATTGGTCGTATTGTTTGGGTGGGTTTTATTTCGATCGAATAGTATGACCGACGCTTTTTCATACTTTGGTTCCATGCTTAATCCATTAAAATCTCACTTCTTGAGTTCACAGGATTTAATGTATCTAAAAGAGTATGGGCTTTTTTTTATGGCGGGATTAATTTTTGCGGTTCCACTAAAACCTATTAAGGGAATGAAGTGGATCTCTCCCATTGCAATGTGGTTATTGTTCATGATTAGTGTTACTTATTTAGTTAAGGGAACGTATAATCCATTTATTTATTTTAATTTTTAGGAGGTGAATAAGATGAAGGTAAAGTCAGTGACGACTAGTATATTGATGGTTTCAATTTTAGGGATGAGTGCACTCAATATCTTTCATCTGATTCAGACACCGAAGGAGGTTGAACTCGATAATCCTACACAACTTGAAACTTACTTTAATGAGAATTTTATTGGGAAGATTCAGTTTGTAGATTTTTATGGAGTGATTCAAAAATGGATGGGAAAAAATGAGGTAGATAATTTTGATGTGATCCGAGATGAACAGGGAAAATTACATTTTTCCTATTTTTCAAAAGGACCTAATGATATGAGTGAGATTAATCAAGAAATGAAAAATTTTAAAAATTATCTGGATTTGTATGCTGTGGATGTAGCATTTATTATGCCACCCGATAAAGTTATTAAGGGTTATACGACCTTTAGTAAAGGATTACCTTATAACTATGCAAATGAGGGGGCAGATGAATTTTTAAGAAAGTTGTCTGAAGATAAGATTGATTATCTCGATTTACGAGAGGGTATTTTACAAAGTGGGATCGAACCGTCTGATTTATTTTTTGATACTGATCACCACTGGACACCAAGGACTGCCTTTTGGGGATTTACACAGGTTGTCTCATTTTTGAATGAGCGATATGGTTTGGTGTTAGATGAAGGTTATACGGACTTAAATCAGTATGAACAGATTAGTTATCCTCAATCATTTCTGGGTTCTTTAGGAAAACGAACCGGTTATGGTTATGCAGGAATGGATGATTTTATAGTCATTAAGCCAATGTTTGAAACGAATTTAACTTATACTTGGGATGGGAATATGGTAACAGGTACATTTGATGAAACCGTTCTTCAAACCCATTGGTTATCTGAGGATCTAGGGATAGAGGCCGACCATTATATGGTTTATTTAGGTGGAAATTATGGAGAAGTAAGGATTAAAAATAATTTATATGAGAATGGTCCTAAAATTTTAATGATTAAAGATTCCTTTATGTTACCATTGGCTGCTTTTTTATCCACAACGGTTGGTGAAATGAAACTCATTGACTTACGTTATTATGAAGGTGGCTCACTGTATGAATTAGTTCCGATGTATCAGCCAGATATTGTTTTAGTTTCAGTCAGTCCTTCAAATTTAGTTCCTGAATTTTTTAACTTTTCGAAAGGAGAGTAACGATGGAAACAAAAAAAATAAGAAGCCATCGAAAGTGGCTGTTATTTTATGTTTTATTTTCAACAGTGTACTTTATTTGGCGAATTTTTTTTACGATTCCGATTGGATACGGATGGTTTTCTATTAGTTGCGGACTTATTTTGTTAATTGCTGAGTTACTAGGGATGAGTGAATGTTTTATTCATTTCTTAAATGTAACTAAACTGATTGTGCCCGTAAAACCGGAAGTGGTAGATAAAGAGCTTTATCCACATGTTGATGTTTATATTGCTACATATAATGAACCCGAGGAACTGTTATATAAAACCATTATAGGATGTAAGAATATGGCGTATCCGGATTTATCAAAGGTTCATATTTATATACTAGATGATGGACATCGTCCGAATGTTAAACAGTTAGCCAAGCATTTAGGTGTACATTATATAAGTAGAGTGGATAATGAACACGCAAAGGCAGGGAATTTAAATCATGCATTAAGCCTTACAACATCCCCTTATGTGGTGACACTAGATGCAGATATGATACCGATGAAGCATTTTTTACTTGAGAGTATTCCATTTTTCATTGAAAATGAGCAAAAACGTCAGTTAGAACGTGAAAGAGGGATTGAAGAAAAGAATTTAAGCCAAAAGCTTGGATTTATTCAGCTTCCGCAGGTGTTTTATAACCCAGACATTTTCCAATATTATTTATTCTCTGAAGATCGGATTCCGAATGAACAGGATTATTTTTATCGAGATATTCAACTTGGAAAAAATGAAAGTAACTCTGTTATTTATGGTGGAAGTAACACCATTTTATCAAGAGAGGCCTTAAATGAAATAGGGGGATTCGTCACAGGAATTATCACCGAAGATATTGCCACGGGGATGTTGATTCAAAGTAAAGGATATCTTTCATATGCGGTAGATTCCATTCAAGCATCTGGATTATCACCACATGATTTAGAGGGGATTTTGAAACAACGTAATCGTTGGGCCCGTGGATGTATTCAAACATTTCGTCGTTACTGTCCATTACTTTTAAAAGGACTAACATGGAAACAACGCATCAACTATACAAATGCGATTTTTTATTGGTATAACTGTTTAAAGCGAATCATTTATTTGTCGGCACCGATTATGTTTACAGTCTTTAATGTGGTCGTTGTCAAAGCAAACTTAATTCAAGTCATTGTTTTTTGGTTGCCAATGTATGTCATGATTAGAATGACACTTCGTCGCTTTTCGGGAAATGTTCGAAGTATTAAGTGGACGAATGTTTATGAAATTATTATGATGCCCTCTTTAATTCCAGCTGTTTTATTAGAGTCAATCGGTTTAAGTATGAAAAAATTTGAAGTTACACGTAAGGATAAACAAGTCGTTCATAAAAATTCTGATATTTTAAAGCTGGCTATTCCTCATTTTATTTTACTAGCATTGACATTCATTGGAATGATCCGTTCATTTTATCATTTGTTTTTAGGCGATGGAAGTGAATACGTCATTGCTTTATTTTGGTTAGCGACAAATAGTTATGGATTATTAATGGCATTATTCTTTGTTTTAGGTCGCCCTGTCTATCGGATGAGCGATCGATTTAAAATTGAGACGGATGTAACTATTGAAGTGGACCATGAATTAAAATCGTTAAAAACCTATGATATTTCAGAAAAAGGAATTGCTGTACAATCAGATTTTCCATACTTGATTCCAAGTGATCAGATTTATCCGATTAGTTTAACTCGAGAAGACTATCAGGCTTCATTTAAAGGGAAATTAATTCGTGTGGATTCAGATGACACCTATCGGTATGTTTTTGAAGTAAATGAAATATCTGAAGAAAATTATCAGGAATTAATTAAGATTTTATATGATCGTGTCCCGCATTTACCGAGCGAAATTGTGGATAAAAGTATCTATAATGATATTGAACGAAATATTAGATTTCGACGTCAAAAAAATCGTCAGTTTTCAAGAACATTGCCTCGAGTCGATTTGAATTTAGAGGTGGTGAGCACACAAAATGATCACTTGAGTATTGAAAATTTTAATTATCATTATTTCTTAGTTAAAGGAAAGCACGGGTTTACTGAAGTTGAAATCCCATTGTTAACTCATCCACAGATTATGTTAAGATGTCAGTTTAAACAAATCATTGAGCGTCAGATTGAAGAACAAGAATTAGAATTTTCACTGTTTGAAATCTTAAATTATCAAGAGATTCCTTTATCAATATGGAATGAAGAAGTGAAAATGTGGTTAACAAAGGTATAGTAAAAGCCCAGGTCATTTTGCCTGGGCTATCTTTTAATGGATAAGTGTTAAAATTTTTGAAAGAGTGTAAAGGAAAAACCAATACATTTATAGCATATGCGAAAAGATGAAAAATAGACCTCAAAGTGCTTTAAAATCTAACTGACAAATTGCGTCAGATAATGAAGGATTTAGTCGTGTAGCTGAGTCTAGATTAAGTGGTAACCATTCGTAGTAGTTATGTTCACTTGAAAGAACTAGATCACCCCCAACTAAATCGCATAGATATAAAACGCCCATAATGAGGTAATCATCATTAACGAACTGCCAGGTGCTTAATACTTTTTTGGGTGAGACAATAAGGTTAGTCTCTTCCTCGATTTCTCGAAGTAATGCTTGCTCAGCACTTTCTTTCATATGTGTTTTTCCACCAGGTAAGTCTAAGAAGTTATTTTTGGCATTGCTTTTGTGTAAAGCTAAAAAATGATGGTCTTTAATGATTAATCCTTTTACTGAAAAATTAATTTGAGTCATGAATCCACATCCTTTCAAGGTGATGTCAAATAACGATTTATTTTCTCATTATATGAGGAATGAAATAAAAAAATTCCAACTTAATGGAAGTTAGGATGCGCATTTTTAGTCGATATCTTTGTGATTATCTCGAGTTGATTTTGCTAAAAGGACTAAAATAGTGTAAAATAAAAAAGATATTATACAGTTAGATAAAAAGGACGTGAAGACATTGGCATTAACGGCTGGAATTGTTGGTTTACCAAACGTCGGGAAATCAACTTTATTCAATGCAATTACTCAAGCTGGAATTGAAGCAGCAAACTATCCGTTCGCAACAATTGACCCAAATGTTGGGGTTGTTGAGGTTCCGGATGAACGTTTAAATAAATTAACGGAATTAGTTAGTCCTAAGAAGACAGTTCCAACAACTTTCGAATTTACAGATATCGCGGGATTAGTACGTGGGGCAAGTAATGGAGAAGGATTAGGAAATAAATTCTTAGCCAATATCCGTGAAGTAGATGCAATCACTCAAGTGGTTCGTTGTTTTGAAGATGGAAATATCATTCACGTAGAAGGTTCAGTAGATCCAGTTCGTGACGTTGAAGTTATTAACTTAGAGTTAATCTTAGCTGATATGGAGCAAGTTGATCGTCGTTTAACTCGTTTAGCAAAACAAGCTAAATCTGGAGATAAAGATGCAAAAGCTGAAGTTGCAGTACTTGAAAAAGTAAAAGAAGGATTCGATCAAGAATTACCTGCACGTGCAATGGATTTATCAGATGACGATAAAGCAGCTATCAAACATTTACAATTATTAACTTTAAAACCAATTTTATATGTTGCTAATGTTGGTGAAGATGATTTAATGGCTGGTGAAGATAACGAATATGTTAAAGCTTTAGTTGAATATGCTGACCGTGAAGGGGCAAAAGTAATTAAAGTTTGTGCTCGTATCGAAGAAGAAATTTCTCAATTAGAGGAAGAAGAAAAAGCAGCATTTTTAGAAGAGTTAGGAATCAAAGAAAGTGGATTAGATCAATTAATTCGCGAAGCTTATGATTTATTAGGATTAGCGACTTACTTTACAGCTGGAGTGCAAGAAGTTCGTGCTTGGACATTCATTAAAGGAATGACAGCTCCACAATGTGCTGGAATTATCCACAGTGATTTCGAACGCGGATTCATTCGTGCCGAAACTGTTTCATTTGATGATTTAGTAAAATATGGTTCTGAGTTAGCGGCACGTGAAGCAGGACGTTACCGTTTAGAAGGAAAATCGTACATCGTACAAGATGGGGATGTTATGTTATTCCGTTTCAATGTTTAGTTAAATCAATTATTTTAGAAGAATTAAGTAAACTTTACTTAATTCTTTTTTTTATACTCAGTTGAAGTCTGTGGGAATTTTGTATGATTTTAAATCGTATTAACAATAATTGTAGAAAAAAGTCGAAAAAATGATATTATTTTTTAGATATTTTAGATAGGTATTTAAAAAGTGAAAGGAGTACTACCAAAATGAAGAAATTATTGAATTTTTTCTCGGTTATGATGATTGCATTTTTAACATTAGCTGGGTGTGGATCAAGTTCGGCAGACTTAAACGAGTTAGTGGTATATTTCGTTCCATCACGTAATGCAGAGGAAATTGAGAAAGCAACAGAACCTTTAGAGGGATTATTAAAAGAAGAGTTAGCAGCTCAAGGATTTGAATTTGAAGATATTAAAATTACAGTTGGAACAAGTTTCGAGGCTGTTGGAGAAGCATTAGCTTCAGGTACAGCTCAAGTTGGATTTATTCCTGGTGGAACTTACGTACTATATGATAATGATGTAGATGTTGCCTTAACAGCAACACGTTTTGGATTAAATCATGATTCTGAAAATCCGGTAGATTGGAATACAGCACCAACTGCAAATACAGAAGACCAAGTTACTTATTATCGTGCGTTAATTATTGCTGGACCATCTGCAAAAGGTCAAGAATTAGCGGCTAAGATTAATAATGGTGAAACATTAACAAAAGAAGATTTAGAATCAGCAGTTTGGGGAGTGCAAGGAAGTACTTCTTCATCAGCAGGATATATTTACCCATCTTTATGGTTACAAGATAACTATGGCATCTCAATATTAGATTTACCAAATAAAGTAGCTTTAGACGGATATGGAACAGCTCTATCACAATTAGCTAATGGTCAAATCGATATTATGGTTACTTATGCAGATGCTCGTCTTGATTTTGAAAATCAATGGGTAAATGACTTTGGTCGTGAATCGTCAATCTGGGAAGAAACAAATGTTATTGGGGTAACAGAAGGAATTTATAATGATACGATTTCAGTAACTAAAGATCCAGTGATGACACCTGAATTAAAAGCAGCCATCCAACAGGCATTTATCAACATTGGAAATACTGAAGTAGGTAAAGAAATTATTTCAATCTATAGCCATAAAGGATACCAAATTGGAACGTCTGAAGATTATGATGGTGCTCGTAAAGCAAACGAATTAGTTCAATCAAATAAATAATCAATCTATTAGAAATGAGTCCTAATTGGGCTCATTTCTTTCATGTAGAAGATAAGGAGAAAGAAGTCGATGATTAAGTTTAATAATGTAAATAAAGTTTATCCAAATGGATTTCATGCGTTAAAAAATATTAATTTAGAGATTGAACAGGGTGAATTTGTTGCAATTATTGGATTATCTGGAGCGGGAAAGTCAACGTTATTACGTACGATTAATCGTATGCATGATATTACAGACGGAGAATTAATTGTAAATGGTGAAAATGTTAATGATTTAAAAGGAAAATCATTACGTAAATTCCGTCGTCATATCGGAATGGTTTTCCAATCATTTAACTTAGTAACTCGTACAACAGTTATCAATAATGTTTTAACATCACGTGTTCCTGATATGCCATTTTATAAATCAATGATTGGTGTCTTTTCAAAAGAGGATAAAGTGATTGCGTTAGAGGCATTAGATAAAGTAGGAATTTTAGATAAGGCCTATGTTCGTGCAGATCAATTATCAGGAGGGCAACAACAACGTGTTGCGTTAGCTCGTACACTTGCCCAAAAACCAGAAATTATTTTAGCAGATGAGCCTGTAGCGGCATTAGATCCAATTACTGCAACTCAAGTTATGGATGATTTTAAACGTATTAATGAAGAAATGAAGATTTCAGTCTTAATTAACATTCACCATGTTGATTTAGCTTTAAAATATGCAACTCGTGTCATTGGAATCAAAGCAGGAGAAATTGTCTATGATGGTCCGTCAAATATGGTAGATAGTGAAATCTTAAAACAAATCTATGGTCGCGAATTAGCAGCTGATGAATTAATGGAGGCTTAAGAATGAAGCGAATGAGAGATTTATTTCAACCCAAAAAAATTACGTTAGATAACGGGAAAGAGATTCAGCCACCTCGTTCAGTCGCACCCTTTATTTTAATTGGATTAGCACTTGCATTATGGGGGGCTGCTACGATTACAGGATTTGATTTTAATGCCTTAATGAGACGTGGAAATCAATTCTTTATTATCTTAAAAGATATGCTATCCCCAGATTGGTCAATTATTGATCAAATTATTCCCCCATTAGTGGAAACGATTAAGATGTCTATTTTAGGTTCAATTATTGGTAGTTTATTAGCATTCCCAGTTGCTATTTTATCTTCTTCAAATATTAATAAATCAAAATGCTCATTATGGATTATGCGATTTATCCTAAGTATTGTTCGTACGATTCCGACCTTAATTATTGCTTTATTTGCAACTTATGTGTTTGTGTTAGGAACATTTGCTGGAACCGTTGCAATTTCTATTTTTACATTTGGTATTGTCGTTAAAATGTTATATGAAAAAATTGAGACAATCGATATGGGACCATTTGAGGCAATGGAAGCTGTTGGAGCTACAAAATTAGAAGCTTTTCAATCTGCTATTACACCTCAAATCTTACCTAACTATTTCTCAATGTGCTTATATACGTTAGAAATTAATGTTCGTGCTGCCACTATTTTAGGATATGTTGGGGCAGGTGGGATTGGATTATTATTAAAAGAAAAATTAGGATGGCGTCAATATGATCAAGTTGGAATGATATTATTATTGTTATTTGTGACTATTATCGTGATTGAAAATATTAGTCGTTATATCCGAGAAAGGTTGGGGTAATATGCAATTAACTATTGATCAACAATTAAGAAAAGAACCAAATCGATGGATTCATAAATCCCTAACCATCGCTTTTATTTTCGTTATCATTGCATGGGCGATGGGGACGATAACTTTTACAGGGATTAAAGAAAATGGATTTACAATCATGTCTAATATTGTGAGCTCATTATTTCAGCCTGATGTTGATTTCTTATTTGATTTTAAATTAGGAGTACCGGCCTTATTACTAGAAACTATCGCCATCGCTTTTGTCGGAACAATTATTGGAGCCATTTTAGCTTTACCATTAGCGTTCTTAGCAGCTCGTAATATTGCACCAAAATGGGTTAATTTTATTGCTCTTACTTTTATTGCTGCAATTCGTACATTCCCAGCCTTTGTTTATGGGTTAATGTTTCTTCGTGTAACAGGACCAGGAGCTTTCGCTGGTGTTTTAACCGTATCTGTTGTTTCGATTGGTATGATTTCAAAGTTATATATTGAGGCGATTGAAGATTTAGATAAGCGAATATTAGAATCATTAGATGCCGCAGGATGCAATACTTTTGAGAAAATTCGTTATGGCATTTTACCTCAGTTATTTACTGATTTCGCTTCAACGGTTATCTATCGTTTTGAAATCAATATTAAGGATGCTTCTACTTTAGGATTAGTTGGGGCAGGTGGAATTGGTGCACCATTAATTTTTGCGATGAACGATTTTAACTGGTCAAAAGCAGGAGCTATTTTACTTGGGATTATTATTTTAGTTTTAATTGTTGAAACTATTTCTACTAAGTTACGTACGAAATTAGCACGTGGTTAAATTTTATAATGATTGAATAAGGTTTAAGTTATATAACCATAATAAATTTGAATCATCATCTAGTACATTGTATAATTGCAACTAGAATTAGGTGATGATTTTAACAAATAGGCACGTTTTAAACGTGCTTATTTTTATTTGTGAAATGGTGAGTCTAGTTTTTTTTTGACTTGCCATAGTACGACACACTGTGCTATAATATATGACTGTGAGTAATTGAAGATTACTCCTTGCTCGGTAAGAGCCGTCTAGACCAAGAGGAGGTGCACTATAATGAGAAAATACGAAATTATGTACATCGTTCGTCCTAACTTAGAAGAAGAAGGACGCAAAGCTGTTATTGAAGGATTCAACACTATGTTCACTAACATGGGAGCTGAAATCGTTGAAATGAAAGAATGGGGTATGCGTGATTTAGCATATGCTATCGAAGATTTCACTAAAGGTTACTATGTAGTATTAACTGTTAACTCTTCAATCGAAGCTAAAAACGAATTCGATCGTTTAGCTGGAATCAGCGAAGATGTTATCCGTTACATCGCTATTAAAGAAGAAGAATAATATTAATCAGTACTAAGTGAGGGTGAGATAAATGATTAATCGCGTAGTCTTAGTAGGGCGATTAACTCGTGATCCTGAGTTAAAGTATACCACTAATGGTATTGCTAACTTGAGATTTAGCATCGCGGTTAATCGTACTTTCACTAGTCAAAATGGAGAACGCCAAGCAGATTTTATCAACTGTGTTGCATGGCGTAACCAAGCTGAGAATATGGCGAAGTTTTTACGTAAAGGATCTCTTATCGGAGTGGAAGGACGTATTGAAACTGGTAGCTATCAAGCTCAGGATGGATCAACTCGCTATACAACAGACGTTGTTTGCGATAGCGTGCAGTTCTTAGAACCACGCTCTGCATCTGCTGATCGTGGAAGCTTTGGTTCTCAGCCATCACAAGACTTTGGTGGATTCGGTGGAGGATATGGTGGTGCGCCATCATTCCCATCACAACAATCTTCCAATGCTTTTGGTGGAAACCCATTTGGAGGAGCTCCAAGTCCAGATCAAAACTTTGGCAATTCATCACCTTCGTTCAATAATGGACCTGATTTCAGTTCTACTATTAACATTTCAGATGATGATCTACCATTTTAATTTTTAAATAAAGAATAAAATAAATACTTTTGTTTATGAATAGGAGGAACTAACATGGCTCAATTCCGTCGTGGAGGACGTCGTCGTCGTAAAGTTTGTTATTTCACTACAAACAAAATTACGAAAATCGACTATAAAGATGTAGATTTATTAAAACGTTTCGTATCTGATCGTGGAAAAATCTTACCTCGTCGTGTAACAGGAACAAGCGCTAAATATCAACGTGAATTAACAGTTGCTATTAAACGTGCTCGTCACATGGCATTATTACCATTCTCTGCTGAATAGTAATGGTTTAAAAAGTGGCGCAATTTAAGCGCCATTTTTTTTCAGAACATATACACACACAAACAAACCTTTATTGTCCACTAGGTGATGTAAAAGAAACAACCTGTTTCTTCTAGTGGCATCTCAAATGAGATATTTGCATCAGGGCCCAAAAACTTAATATTCTTAAGTTTAAAGACTGTCTCTTAATAGGAGGCAGTCTTTTTTTGTTAGATGAACTCGCGATTTTATCGCGTTAGTTCATCTATATGCCGAGCGAAGAGAGGCGATTCCGCGGATGATAGGTGAGGCGTAAGCCGAACCCATATTGAAAGAAGATGTCTGTATTAAATGAAATTCGGGTTAGCGGAGTTATTGTTAGCCCAGCTTGTTTCACAGAGTGAAAGTTAGCGGGACATAACAATTAATAGTCGAGGCATAACCAAAGGTGATATTAAAAGAGTGCATCTGTATTAAGTGAGTAGCGTCTTAGTTAGGGTAGATAGGTTAAAGGTGTGGATTTGTTATTGTGAATAAAGAAAAGAACATCATCTATGTTTTAGATGATGTTCTTTTTGTTTTATTTTTCTTCTTCTTTTTCTTTTTCTGTTTCTTTATTTGCTACTTCTTGGATTGGTTCATATTTCATCGTTGAACGATCTAATAAGTAAGTGTCTGTACAGCAACTCATATCTTCACATAAGTGAGCATCGCTTAATAAACTTAATGGATTATATTTTTTCTCTGACATACAAAAACCCTCCTAGAATATTTAAATTTTAAACGTTATTACCTTTTTATTATACATCATAATGTTGCTTAGCGTTATTATTTTTATAAAAATAAATAATAAAGACTCCCTATAAAGGGAGCCTTATCTATTATTAGAAAAATGTTAGTTATTAAGTGAAATATAGGGATGATAGGTGTAGGAATATTACGTGGAATAATGTTTTGATAAAGGGATCTTCTTATTATTTAAGTTAGGTTAGGATGTGTAGGTAAATAGTAAGAAGAAGGTTTATTTTTAAAAAATTAATCTAAAAGCTTGAATCAATATGTGTGGAATAGGATGACCGTTAGGATGAAAGGAGAGAGTGTTTTTTTATACATTTATAACTGAGCGATTGGAGTGAAAGGGTGTAGTTGGAGTAGTAGGGTTAGTGGTACGTTTGGAGTATGATTATGTTTAGAATGTATTTATTAGATGGTGGTAGTTTTAGAATGATGTGTAGATATAAAGAGTTTTTTTTGAATGTTGCAATGTGTTAGTTAGATGATGTTAGATTTAATGCTACGGAGTTATTGTGAGTGGTAAAGTTGAGTTTAAAATAGTTGTTTCGAATGGGTCGATGCTTGTTTTGACGTTATGATGAATATGATGGAATTCTTTTTGTGTAATGTTTTTATTAATAGGACTATGTTGTTTTGATGATTGGTAGATGGATTAGGACTAGTAAGCAATTTTTTTGTTGGATGAATGGATGGATGATGTTAGGAGATGGAAGCTATTTTTTGGTAGGTGTTTTACTGCAATGATGGGATTTTTTTAGAATAGTTATTTTAATGTTTGGGGATGTGTATTGGAGGATCTATCAAAGTTAGTTTAGGAAGTAGTGATAAATGAGTTGGGACAAATTTATAATGATGTTAAAAGGATGTTAGTGAATGGGATGGTATAGTGGATGGAATTTTAAAAGATGTTAGAATGAAAGGTATTAGATGTAGTGGAGGTAATACTAGGAGCTTAGTGGATGTATAGGTGGGATGTGAGTAATCAATAGTGGTGTGATGATTGAAAATTAAATGGTGCTTAAAAAAATGTAGTGGATGGTGTGTAGTGGGATTTGTATGAAGGATGGAATTTTAAAAGATGTTAGAATGAAAGGTATTAGATGTAGTGGAGGTAATGCTAGGAGCTTAGTGGATGTATAGGGGGGATGCGATTAATTAATGGTGGTGTGATGATTGAAAATTAAATGGTGCTTAAAAAAATGTAGTGGATGGTGTGTAGTGGGATTTGTATGAAGGATGGAATTTGAAAGGGTATTAGAATGAAAGGTATTAGATGTAGTGGATGTGATACTAGGAGCTTAGTGGATGTATAGGGGGGATGCGATTAATTAATGGTGGTGTGATGATTGAAAATTAAATGGTGCTTAAAAAAATGTAGTGGATGGTGTG